>CAYXFG010000007.1:0-17864 GCA_964464225.1 uncultured Holosporaceae bacterium | reverse complement strand
CTTCAGCACCCTCTTAACCACCTTTTTTTCGCTGATTCAGAATGAGAGTCGTCCTGCTCACGAAATACACCAACAGCTTGTGGAGTGGGTCATCGGAGGAGGGCTACCAGACCCCTCTGCTGGCCCCCAAAAAGAAATCATAAAGGAAGTCAACTTAACCTTTGAAAAATTCCTCCCCTTTGTCTTAGAGGATGTGAAGCTGCCGCTCGCAGATTATGGCAAAATTTTCCAACGCATCCTAGAAGAATCCTACGCAGAGTCCCCTTGCGTTTCCCCGTCTCGGGTACAGCTGGGAAGCCCGAGCGAAGCCAGATTTCTAGATGCAGATTTTTTTATTCTAGCTGGCCTAAACGAAGGGGTGTGGCCCCCTCGGACAGAAAGTGGTCCTTTCTTGAGCGGGTCACTAAGGTCAATGCTGGGCCTTAGATCTCTTGAGGGGACGATGGGGCGCAGCTTTCATGATTTTTTGTCCTATGTAGCCAGGAAACCTGTTCTTATCACAAGAGCGCAGACGATGAATGGCTCTCTCACGACCCCTTCCCAGTTTCTTCTCAGGCTTAAGCTGGAGCGTGATGCCCAGAAAATCCCCCTTCAAGATGGGAAAGATTTAAAACAAAATCACGAGGCTTTCCTACAGGCTCGCGAGCCTAGTCCCTGTGCCCCCCCTCGCCCCTGCCCAGCTCCAGAGTCTAGGCCGTCCTGTTATTCGGCCACAGAAATTAAGATGCTTATGGACAACCCTTATGCTGTGTATGCAAAAAAAATCCTGGGTTTGAAACCTATTGCTCCCGTTTACACCACAGCCTCTCGGAAAGAGTTCGGGATTTTTGTACATCGTTTCTTAGAAAAGTGGCCTTATGTGTTGTCTTCTCAGCGGGCAGAACAAATGGCTTTTTCGCTTTTTAACGATTCTTTTTCTCTGTCACCTGAAAGAGCTTTTTGGTGGCAAAAATTCCTATGCTTATTTAAACAGCTGCCGCTCCTTATGCCGGAGCCTGGAACCCAGGTAAGGACTGAGGTTCGAGGATCTGTCTCACTCCATCTGGTGGGCAGGAAGATTACTGTGGAAGCCTGTGCTGACCGTCTGGATATCGGGACGGAAGGATGCGTCTTGATGGAGTACAAAACGGGAAAAGCCCCCTCTCTGGCCCAGATCCGCAGTGGGGCACAACCTCAACTGGGGATCCAGACCTGCATCTATAAACAGCGGGGGTTTGAAGCGGTGCCCTCTGGTGCACGGTTAAACCGGGTCCAGCTCTGCAGCTTGGGGGGCCCAGGTCCCCTGGAAATACTTTGCTTAGACACGGACTATGATGAACTTGCTCACCAAACTTTAGAGGGCCTGAAAAAGGTTTTAGAGTACTTCTTAAATCTTCACCCCTACATAGCGGCTGGATCGGGAGATATGCTGAAAAGCCCTTATCATCACCTGGCCAGAACCAAGGAGTGGGTTTATCTATGAGCCAACTTTCACCCGAACAGATGAGGGCCATCGACCCTAAGAAATCCTTTTGGGTAGAGGCTTCGGCTGGCAGCGGGAAAACGAAGGTTTTGATTGACCGTGTTATCCGACTCTTGCTGGAAGGCGCCGCGCCCGAACATATCCTTTGCCTAACATTTACAAATGCCGCTGCTGTGGAAATGCGGAATCGCATATACGCAAAACTTAGCAGATGGTGCACCTTGAACGAAGAGGACTTGGGACAAGAATTGCACGCATTGGGCATAGAATCCCCTTCTCCGCTTCAGAGGGAGAAAGCGGGGGCCCTGTTTTTTTCTTTGTTGGAAAAGCCCACTGAGTTACGGATCCAGACTATCCACGGATTTTCCCAATTTTTGTTGCGTACTTTCCCCCTGGAAGTGGGTCTCGCGCCTCACTTCAAGGTTCTAACGGAAAAGGCAGCTCATGCTTTGAGAAATCAAGCTTTCCACAAAGCTTTGCAGACGTGTTCTGAACCCATCCTTTCTCTCTTATCACGCTACACTTCCCCGAAGGGACTAAAAAATCTTGTGGAAGCAAGACTAGCCAGCCGCCCAAGCGTGAGCCTTTACAATCAAGAAAACTCCTTAGAGAGTTCTAAAGAAATGTACGCACGTGCCCTACAAAGCTATCTGGGCATAGATCCTTCGCTTACCCCAAAAGCGTTGAGAGAGCTTTTTCTTTCCTCTTTACCGCCTTTGCCTGCGGCTCCTGAAGAGGGCTTATTCCCCACTGCAAAGGATGAGGAGATCTACGCTGCGCTGAAAGCAGCTGCAGGTCTGCGCTTGGAGGCGCCGGATAAGGCTCTGAAAGCCTATAAGTCCTTGTTCTTAACGAAAAAAAGTGAGCCCCGTCAGAAAATTTTCTCTAAAAAAATGGAAGAGGAGGAAAGTCTGAGAGAGTGGGTTAAAAGCTCTCAGTGTGCCCTTTTAGAGCTACAAACCTCTTTGAAGCACTATTCTGTTCTTGAAGCGTCTTCTGCTCTTGAGGAACTCTCATCCTTATTTTTATCTTGCTACACAGAATCTAAAAAAGAAGACGACGCCTTGGACTATGATGACCTTATTTTCTATGCCACTAAGCTTCTAAAAAACGGGCAGGCACGACCCTGGATCCTCTTCAAGCTGGAACACGATATTACCCATCTTTTAGTTGATGAAGCCCAGGACACAAACCCTAATCAATGGGAACTCGTCAGATCGTTAGTATGTAACTTTTTCCCTGAGTTGGGGGCAAATTCCTATCTGAAGACCTTATTTGTTGTAGGCGATCTTAAGCAGTCTATTTATAGTTTTCAGGGCGCAGACCCTGAGTCTTTTGGGAAAATAAAAAATATCTTGGGATCTCTTGCAAAACAAGAAAATCTATCCTTTACCACTTCCTACAGATCCGCCCCCGCTATCCTGACTTTCGCTGACCACCTTTTGAACGCCCTCAAGGATCCTGAAAATTCCGACTGTGCAGGCCCTTATCTTCACAGACCCTTCCGAGCAAAAGATGTAGGATATGTCGAGCTGTGGCCTCTGGTAGAGTCACCTCTTAAAAGGAAAAAGGAGGATTGGGAAATGCCCCAGGACTACGGTGATGTCCAAGAATCTCGCCTTATCTTTGCGCACCATATCTCTGATCAAATAGAAGAGTGGCTATCCTGTGGTCGCTTTTTACCCTCACGAAATCGTTCCATCGAACCGCGCGACATTATGATATTAGTGAGACGTAGAGATAGTTTTGTTGATGAATTAGCGCGACTTTTAAAAAGAAAAGGAATCCCGGTCGCTGGCCTAGACCGGCTTTCACTCCTTGATCATATCGCCATCCAAGATCTGTTGTCGCTCCTCAATTTCGTCTTGTTGCCTGTTGATGACTTGAATTTAGCCATTCTCTTAAAGGGCCCCCTGTTCGAAATGGCAGAGGATGACCTATTCTTCCTGTGCTCCTCAGCAGGGGACGCCTGCCTTTTCCAAAAGATAGCCTCTTGTCCTCCATTCGCTGCTGTCTCAAGAAAGCTTGAAAATTACCTTCAGTCTTCAAAAGAATTTTTTGAACCCTATGGATTCTTTTTGAATGCCTTATGCCAAGATCAAGGATGGCAGCGCTTTATCTCTCATCTGGGAGCCGAGGTTTATGAGGTTCTGGAAGAATTCTTAAACTTGTGCAAAGATTATCGTGAGGAGGGTCCCGCCTGTTTGCAATTGTTTGCAGAGTGGATCAAATCACAAGCCATAGAAGTAAAAAGACCCAATGCCTCAAGCGAAGAAAACGTGGTGAGGATCCTTACTATCCATGGAGCCAAAGGCCTAGAAGCCCCCATTGTCATACTACCCGACACCGCTCAAGTGCCTAAGGGCTTCTCTCCGCTTTACAAGAGCTCATCTTCTCATCCTTTGATGATCTGGCTTCCTGAAGCTTCTATGGTCACACCTTTGCTTTCTTCTTTAAAGAGCTATCATAAAGATCAGGAAGAGTACTATAGGCTTCTTTATGTGGCGGTGACCCGTGCAGAGGATGAACTTTACATAGGCGGGTGGTCCTCCAAGACCCTGCAAAAGTTCCCTCCCTGGTACCAGCTTTGTGTTGAATCTATGCAAACTCTGGGGGTCTCCCAAAGCTCTCAGCGATGGGGTGAAATTTATACCTATGGCTCCCACGGGGCTCCATCCAAACCTTACCCAAACCCATAACCACGAGCCCCGCCCTAAGGCAACGCGCTTTTACCGTTGAATTCTGAGGCCGATAAGCGTATTTTGGATCCAAGGACAGATTTCGGAGAAAATTCTGAAAAGGTTCTTTGGTAACAAGTAAGGAGAATAGATGGCAAAAGAGGATTTGATCGAGCTTAATGGAGAAGTTCTAGAGCTGCTCCCCAACACGACGTTTAGGGTGCGCTTGGAGAATGGTCACGAAATTGTGGCCCACACGGCGGGCCGCATGAGGAAGAACCGCATCCGCGTATTGGTGGGTGATCGGGTAACTGTGGAAATGACCCCCTACGACCTGACTAAAGGGCGCATTATCTTTCGGGAAAAGTAAGCCGTCGACGCCTTTCCCCTCCAGCCCCATAAAACAATTTCATTTTCTCATGTCAAACAATAAAAAGACCGCGCGAGAGTTTGTATTGGCCTCCTCTTCTGTCATGCGCCGCACCCTTTTAGAGTCTGCTGGGATTGTCCCAGATACGATCCTGGGGCTGGATATTGATGAAACGCCTTTCCCAAAAGAACTGCCCTCTCTTTACGTGAAAAGGATTGCTCACATGAAATCGGAGGCTGCTCTGCGCCTTTATCCTCAGTGCGTTAACTTGACAGCCGACACGACAGTTGCGGTGGGGCGCCGCTTTTTCCAAAAACCAGCGACTGAAGAAGAAGCCGGTAAAATGTTGGATCTGTATTCTGGACGTCGTCACCGCATTTACACCCACGTGGTGGTCAGCTCGTCACAACATCAGGCTTCTAGGACGGTGATCACCACGGTCACGTTCAAAAAGCTTTCCTCCTGTCAAAGGCGCTGGTATCTCAACACCAGCCAATGGGAAGGAAATGCAGGTGGGCTGTGCTTGGAGGGGGCAGCCGCCGGTTTTATCAAGCGTTTGAACGGTTCCTTTACGAACTGCCTTGGTCTTCCGCTTTATGAATCCCTCAACATGCTACAAAGTTTTGGCATCATTCCCCAGGAAATTCATGGCTGACCGGGCTTCCTCACCCCTAAAAGAAAGCCCGTGCCCTCTTTGCAAAAAGCCTTCTTCCTGGGAATGGCGCCCTTTCTGCTCACGCCTTTGTAAGGTGACGGATCTCAATCGTTGGTTTTCTGAGAGATATGTTGTGCCTGATGAAAAAGAGAGTACCGAGAATTCAGAGGAATGACTCGCCTCATATAAAGCATGGCTCCTTTTCTTAGTCCCTCGCCCAGATTAAAGTGTTGCAACCTAATTCCACGGTTTTTTTTAACTATCTTCTTGACGTACTTGCAATTTTCAGGCTAGGTTTTTTCCCATGGAGAAAAAAACCAGCATAACCCTTAGTACCAGCTTTTTAGACTCTACTGGAAACGCCTTGTGATCTATATTCTAAAGCATAATATTCCCATCATCGGGACCATTCTCTTTGGGCTGGTGTGCGCCCATCTTAGGATCTTTGAAAAGAAGGTCATGAAGGTTTTGGCTGACTATATCTTCTTTGTGGCGCTGCCCTGCATGCTTCTTTTCCAATTCTCTCAAGAATCTCTTGATCAAACTTTTAACCTGAATTTCGTGTGTGTATTCATTTTTACCGGTCTGATTTTGGGTGCTTTGGCTATTCAAGTTTTCCGCCATTACTTCAGCCAGCGTCTAGCCGAGCAAGGCATAGCCTTTATGACGACGGCGCAGATTAATGCCAGCTACTTGGGGATCCCGATCTTTGTGGTTTTCTTTAAGACCGTCTCCCCCATCGCCATGGTTTTAATGGCCCAAACTTTGGTTATGACGCCCATCGCTCTGGGTATGATCGAATATGATGTGCACAGATCAAAAGCGCAGAACTCGGGCACCGGCGCCCTCCGGGGCTTATTTCTTAAAGAGTTCCCAAGGATTCTTTTGCGCACGCCTATAATTATAGTCTCCTTGCTGGGTGTGTCCATGGCTGTTTTCAAGTGGCAATTCCCGTCACTTCTTGTGCAGGGCTTCAAACTTGTAGGCAATACTACGGCTCCTGTTTCTCTATTTCTGTTGGGGCTTTCTCTTTATATCGATAAAATAAGCTTCCGGAAGGGTCAGTTTCGTCAAGAAGTTGTGACGCTCCTGGCTCTAAAAAACTTTGTTCATCCGGCGCTTGCTTTCATCCTAGGCAAATATGTTTTCCAGCTTCAGCCGTTCTGGCTTATGGCAGTATGCCTCATTTCCACCATGCCTTCGCCTCGAAACGCTTCCTTGTTTGCCCAGAGGTTTCACCTGGATGTACAGCGCGCCAACACCTTAATGGTGCTTACCACCTTCATCACCTTTGTGGTGGTTAACAGCCTTTTATATGTATTTGGAAACCTTCCTGACTTTTCCCCGTTTTTTCACCAAGGCTAGATCTTTCCGAAAAAGGCTTGACGGAGTTTTCGGTTCTTGCCATCATGTCTTATAAGATCTTAAACGCAAAAATTAAGGACCGGCTATGAGCCCCCCGCCTCTACAAAAACCAGGTTCTCTTCCTCCTTCTCCTTATGAAAGCCTAGAGCCGCAAGATCCTTGGTGGTACTCGCGTCCTCTTATGATACTGGTGATATCTCTTGTAGTGGTAGGCGGCCTTTGGGCGTTCTGGCATATGACGATCGAAAATTCTGAGGAGTTGGGCGAAGCCAACCTGCCTGTCATCACCGCAGACCCCACCCCTGTGGTTTCTGAGGCCCCAGAAGATAAGCAAGTCAAGAATCCCTTGGCTGACAAATCGGTTTATAGTCTGATTTCGGATACAAAAGATACCAAGGTTCCGCGCCTTAGCCCTTCCAGTGAGGAGCCACTTCCGCAGCTCTCGGGGCCTGAGGTCCCTTTGGAAGGC
Source organism: uncultured Holosporaceae bacterium (assembly GCA_964464225.1). Taxonomy (GTDB): domain Bacteria; phylum Pseudomonadota; class Alphaproteobacteria; order UBA7879; family UBA5542; genus CAYXFG01. The sequence continues at coordinate 10,865 of CAYXFG010000007.1, read as the reverse complement.
GAGGGGGAAGATGAGGAGGGGACCGAAAAAGCGATGTCTGGGGACACCGCCCCTTTGAGACAACCAGAATATAAAGTTCAAATAGCTTCCCTTCCCAGCAAATCTCTTGCGGCACAACAACGTGTAACGTTGGAGAAGAAGTATGGTGCAAGCCTTAGGGGTTTGCCTTTCCATCTAGAAGAAGCCACGGTTTCTGGCAAGAAAACTTACCGCTTGTTGTGGGGGAGCTTTTCTACGAGTGAGGAGGCAGCCCTTCTTTGCTCTTCCTTAAGAGCCCAAGGGCTCGCCTGTTTGGTTTCTTAGGCCCCCTTCTCTTTCCGTCTTTACCTTTTTCCTCTTATACCTTTTTCCAGGAGTTTTTCCCATGTCTCATCACCATTATCCCTTCCATATGAAACAACTGTCCGAGATGGGCACCTTCCGGGGCTACGCCAGCATCTTCAACCATCTGGATCATGAGAAGGACCGTGTGCTGCCAGGAGCCTTTTCCTCTTTTTTAAAGAACCTCAAAACCAAGAACGACTATCCCAAAATGTTGTGGCAGCACAACCCCAGTTGGCCTATTGGAAGATGGCAAAAGATAGAAGAATGTCCAGAAGGGTTATACGTGGAGGGGCGCTTGTTTCTTGAGCTTGAGAAGGCCCGTGAAGCCTATTTTCTTTTGAAAGAAAAAGTTATTGATGCCCTTTCTATTGGGTACAAGGTTGTCCGATCAGGAGCCGGCAAAGGCTGTCGCCTCTTGGAGGAACTTCTCCTATTGGAAATTTCCCTGGTAACTTTCCCGGCAAACCCAAGGGCCAGAATCCTGGAAGTAAAGCAAGAGCCCTCCCTCATGCCCTCGGTTCCTTCACAGCTGGAAGAAATGAAACAAACCTTGGAAAAAGCTACCCGGCAGCTTCTCCGGGCTTCTAGGTTTTCCGATCTCTAAAGGAGAATAAACTATGCTTACGCTTTTAGGCTCTCTTCTTGGGTTTCTGGGTAGTATGTTTCCAGAATTCTTAAAATTTTTCCAAAGCAAAGTAGATAACGTGCATGAACTTCAAATTCTGGATCGTCAAATTGAAATGATGAAAATGCGCCATACGCATCATCTAGAAGAGATTCGTCAGCAGGAAAATGTAGAAGAAATTCGATCTCTCTATAATTACCCCCGGCCCGTCGGCATTCTTTGGGTAGACATCCTAAGCGGAAGCGTCCGGCCGGTGGTAACGTATGGATTCTTTTGTTTATACTTTTTCTTGAAAGTTATGGAAGTGATTGGTTTTTTGCAAGCCAGTGACGCTCTTCCCTGGTCGGAGGCACTTGACAAGATCTGGCATGAGGAAGACCACGCGCTTCTCGCAGCTGTTATGTCTTTTTGGTTTGGCCATCGCGCTTTGAAACAAAAACCCTTTGGCTGGACTAGAAAATAAATGGAACCCACTCTTGAACCCCTGACCTTGTTTGCCTTTGCGTGGGCCTCATCTCTTGTCAAGAATTTCGAAGGGTGCCGCTTGACGGAGTATTGCTGTGCCGCGGGCAGGCGCACCATAGGGTATGGGCACCGAATAGAAAGCCACCAAAAAGGGCCTCTCCGAATCTCACATGAAATGGCCGAAGCCCTTTTGCAAAAGGACCTGAGATCAGCCTATTTGGTCCTCAGGAGGCTGTCCCCCAGGCCACTCCAACCCTTCCAAGAAGCAGCTCTCCTATCTTTTATTTTCAATGTGGGTGGTGGCGCCTACCAACGTTCTCAGGTACGCCAAAGGGTAAACCGCGAAGAGCATGAGGCTGTGCCCGAGGCTCTCTCAAAATGGGTATACGGGGCAGGGCAGCCTCTGCGAGGCCTTAAAAGAAGGCGTTATTACGAAGGCCTGACCTACAGGGGGCTCATTGGAAATGTGTACAAATATAGGTGGGAAAAGCCTGGTAGTGCTCCATGAGCTCCCGCAGTTTAGATGGGGAGGTATTTTTCTCTAAGCCACCTTTTATCAAAAGCGAATCTATGCCGAACCTGTTGGCTCCAGCAATATCCGTAGCTAGACCATCGCCAATCGCCAAAACTCTTTCTTTGGCGGGGTGTCCCATTTTTTCCATGGCTTGGATATATATGGTCTCGTAAGGCTTACCATAAAAATAGACCTCTCCTCCCTTCTCACGATACATTTGTGCCGTTTCACCAGGGCAGGCGGCGATGCCTCCTTTCTCGGGAGCTTTCCGATCCGGGTTAGCACATACTACGGGTAAGCGCCGCTTGTAGGCTTGGTCAAGAACCGCTTCCTCTTCAGCACAAGACCCTGCTAGAAGAATGTAGTCTGCTTCATCAACTTTATGCACACGCTGGGTTCTCAGTCTCTCCAAAAGAGACATATGCAGAGATTCCTGCCCCACATAGTAAAATAGCTTACCTTTGAGAGGATGATCGGCACCCGTCAAAGCCGAAAGAGTCGTTTCTCCAGAGCTGTGAATCCCGTTGTATAAAGAGAGGGGGACTCCCAACTGCTCCATAAGTTTTTCTAAAGCATGAGAGAGACGAGGGGCATTTGTAAAAAGCCACAGAGATTTGCCACGCTCCTTAAGATACAGGAGAGTTTCTTTGGTTTGTCCATAAAGGGTGTGACCGTCGTGCAGCACTCCCCACATGTCGATGAGAAGGTGGGTATAGCGCTCGGGTAAGTCTTTTAAGGTCACAAGGGGCAGAGGAGAATGGCTTTGAGTGGGGCGAGACATCAGGCTTTAATTGTTTCAGACTAGGGTTTACGATTAAAGTACCAGCGAAGCTTAACATACCTTCAGCCTCTTTGAAACACATTATTTCAGGGCTTGTTAAAGAGCCTCAAGGGCTGCCCAAAGTGGCTCTTTCTAAGGCGCGCCACCACCAAAGGCCTAGGAAGCAAGGACTCAGAACAAAAAACTCAAAGAAAGCACTAGACATCGTCCAGACTTCTCGCTAGGATCACCCGAAACTATTTTGGTTCGTTGTATCAATAAGGAGCTTAGCACTTTATGCCTCGTGAAAACATGCCAAGATCTACTGGGGCGTCACCGGTAGAACCCTACATACCCGCCTCACGCTCCTTGCCGGAAATCACTGTTAAGTCTTTTATCCTGTCCGCTTTGCTTACCATCATCATGGCGGCTGCCAATGCTTACCTGGGATTAAAGTTGGGCCAGACCATTGCCGCCACCATTCCGGCTGCTGTTATTTCCATGACAGTTTTGAAGTTTTTCCGGCGCTCCAATATCTTGGAAAACAACATTGTGCAAACAACCGTCGCCGCAGGAGAGGGCATTGCGGCTGCCACCGTGTTCACTATACCTGCCCTTGTTATGATGCATTACTGGACCGAATTCCCTTATTGGACCTTAGCCAGCATTCTGGCTGTGGGTGGGACCCTGGGAGTACTTTTCACCGTCCCTCTACGTCGAGCCTTCATTATCGATAGCAACTTAAAATTCCCCGAAGGCATAGCTGCCGCCGAAGTGTTAAAGGTGGGAGATAGCGCCTCTCGGCAAGGCGCAAAAACCCTTCTAATGGGTGGCCTTCTTTCAGCTTTGCTCAAGTTCTTCCAGTCTTGTGTGCCCCTTTGCTCGGACAGCGTGCACTATTTTAGAAAAGTGGGAGGCACTGTCCTGGGAACAGGGACTGGCTTGTCCGCGATACTGATTGGAGCTGGATATATCGTGGGACTTGAAATTGGAGCTACCCTGCTGGCTGGATACTTTATAGCGTGGCTTATGGGGATTCCTCTCATTGCCGCCTATCAAGGCATGCCGCCTGAAATGGAGGCCTACGATTGCGCCATGCAGATTTGGAGCAAATACATACGTATGGTAGGCGTAGGGGTCATGATCACAGGCGGCATATGGACCGTAATATCGCTTCTAAAATCCGTTAAGTCTGCGATTGGCGGCTCTATCAAGGCCATAAGGAAGTCCAGCAATCAGGAGCATCTCCAATCCATCAGGACCGAGCGCGATATACCCATCCCCTATGTGGGAGCGGGCATCGTTCTTTTAACACTGCTGTTGGCTGGTTTGGTCTACTCCCTTCTTTCCGACGTGGGATTCGCACAGGACGCGACCTACATTCTGCTGGTGGCAACGGTCACAGTGGTCACGTTGGTGATGACCTTTTTGGCCAGCATTATTATCGCTTACATCACTGGAAACGTAGGCTCTTCCTCCTCGCCCATTTCGGGGGTTATTATCATGGGGGTTTTGTTTATCTCCTTGACTATCTTGGCCTTTTCATTCCAACACCTGGGGCATGGCGTGAGCGCCTTATCCTTGTCCGCCGTCACCGTACTTTTGGGAGCGGTAGTGGGTGCATCCTCGGTGGTCAGCTGCGATAACATGCAAGATCTTAAAGCGGGTCAAATCTTGGGAGCGACACCTTGGAAGCAACAAGTCATGCTGATCGTTGGGTCTCTTATAACTTGCCTTATCATAAGCCCAGTCCTTAATCTCTTGTTGAAAGCTTATGGCATCGGGGACGTTCTGCCGGTTGACAGCATGGATGCTTCGCAGGCTATGGCGGCCCCTAAGGCAGCTCTCATGGCGGCCCTTTCCCAAGGGGTTTTTGAACGGTCTCTGGACTGGAATCTTATTGGCATCGGAGGGTTGATCGGTGTGGCCTGTATCATCCTCAACGTCGTCCTCAAGCGTATGGGAAAAAGCTGGCAGATTTCCATCCTAACCTTTGCTTTGGGTTTCTACATGCCGCTGGACATCATTCTGCCTGCTTTCATCGGAGGCTTTATTGCTTATCTCGCGGAAAGATCCGTAAAGAAAAAAGAGAGTCATTATAGAGGTCATTATGAAAGTGCCGTGCACAGGGCCCAGCACAGGGGACTTCTCATGGCTTCAGGGATAGTAGCCGGAGAAGCCATTGTAGGCGTCATCATAGCGGGTCTCATCGTATTCGTGCCCACTTTCAGAGACTTGAGCCAGGCATCTTTGATAGGGGAGCCTTTCAAGATTCTTTTAGGGAGCTCCGTCTTTTCCTTCATTTGTTATTACCTGTACAAGACGGCTTCCCAGCTTAAAGCATCCTGAATTGCACGGCTTAAAAAAGGAGGCTCTTTTATGACTGCATCCACCCCTCGTTCCCTAAGGGTGGGAGAGGAAATACGGCGGATTTTGTCGTCCATATTTCAAGAGAACATGTTTTGGGACCCGCGCCTGAGAGAAGCCTCTTTGACCATCACCGAGGCTCGAGTCTCGGCCGATCTAAAGTCCGCACGTGTTTTTTTCATACCTTTCGGTGAAAGAGATCCAGTCGTGATTCTGCAAGCTCTTAAAGAGGGGACTCCTAGAATACGTCAGCTTTTAAGCCAGAAAATAAAGTTAAGGGCTGTCCCTACTTTGGCCTTTTGCTTGGACACCTCCTACGAGAAATATCAGCAAGTTAACGATCTCCTTAAGACACCCAAGATTCAGAAAGATCTGACCAAGGAAGATCCCCAGAACGATGAATAAGGAAGACGGCTGGCTGGTCCTGGACAAGCCAAGTGGCCTGTCCTCTAACCTGGCTCTTCAAAGAATAAGGCGCTTTTTAGGCAATGTAAAAGCTGGACATGGGGGAACCCTTGACCCTTTGGCGTCGGGGGTGCTGCCCATTGCACTAGGCGAGGCTACAAAAACTGTTTCCTATTGCGTGGACACCACAAAAACTTACACCTTCACAGTGCGCTGGGGGGAAGAGCGGGACACAGATGATGCTGAGGGGGCTCCTACCCGATCCTCTCCCAACGTGCCTTCTGAGGAAGAAATTCGGGCCATTTTGCCCACCTTCATCGGCAACATCTCCCAAGTTCCTCCCTTGTATTCAGCCATAAAGGTGGGAGGCGCCAGAGCTTATAAAGCAGCCAGGCAAGGTAAGCCCCTGACTTTAGAGCCTCGCTTTGTAAACATAAGCCAGCTTACTCTTGTAAGCAGTGATGGTGACGGAACTTCTACATTTCAGATATCCTGCGGCAAGGGGACGTATGTGCGGAGCGTGGCCCGAGATCTGGGGCGAGCCATGAACAGCGCTGCCTATGTCACCCAGCTTAGACGTCAAGCGGTTGGGCGTTTTACGCTTTCTGAGGCCCATACCCTCGAGAAAATACTTGCCATGAAGGACATGTTTGATGTAAAACCCCTCCTAGAGTCTGTTGATGTTGTACTGGACGACATCCCGGTGCTTGTATTTGAAGACAATGAGATTAAAAGGCTTCGTCAGGGCCAAAGACTTCAAATAACAAGAAACACTTTGTGCACATTTGCAGACCAGGGCACGCCCGTCAGATGTTATGACCGAAAGAACATGCTCCATGCTATAGCCTTGGTTAAAGACGGTATGGTGAGTGTTTCTCGTGTCTTCAACTTAGATAAAGGAGTAAAATGATGTCGCTGATAAATAAAGAAACCATCGTCAAAGACTATTCCATCCACAAAGGTGATACAGGTTCGCCCGAGGTGCAGGTGGCTCTTCTTACAAGCAGGATCCTTAGCTTAAGCGATCATATGAAGAAGAACCCCAAAGACAAGCACTCTCAACGGGGTCTCCTGATCATGGTGGGTCGACGCCGACGCCTTTTGGACTATTTAAAAGAAAACTTTTTCCCGCGGTACGAGGCCTTGATTAAGCGCCTTAATTTGCGCCGCTAACCCAACGGTTACATATAAATGAAAATCTTTAAGAAACAGATCCAATGGGGTGGCCGTACGCTGACCCTGGAAACTGGGCGCATGGCTAGGCAGGCCACAGGCTCTGTCCTTGCCTCTTATGGAGACACGACGGTCTTGTGTACGGTTGTCGCAAAAAGGCACCCTTCCCCTGATATTTCCTTTTTTCCACTCAGTGTCCACTATCAGGAAAAGTACTACGCTGCAGGGCGTATTCCCGGCGGCTTTTTAAAGAGAGAAAACAGGCCTTCCGAAAAGGAAACCCTGGTTTCCCGTCTTATCGACCGCCCGCTCCGCCCTTTGTTTCCTTCCGAGTTCCGGAATGAAACCCAGGTGATTTGCACAGTTCTAAGCCATGATCTTGAAAATGACCCGGATATTGTCGCTTTGATCGGGGCCTCAGCCGCCCTGACCTTATCTGGGATCCCCTTCCTTGGCCCTATCGGCGCTGCCCGCGTTGGCTACAAGGACGGCCAGTACGTCTTGAACCCCCTTCTAGATGACCTGGGCGACTCCAGGCTTGATCTGGTGGTAGCTGGGACAAAAGAGGGTGTTTTGATGGTGGAATCCGAAGCCCATGAACTTCCAGAAGAGGTGATGCTTGGGGCTGTACAGTTTGGACATTCTCATTATCAGCCCATCATTGATCTCATCATTAAGCTTGCAGAAGTGTGTGCAAAGGAGCCATGGGAGCTACCTTGCCTTTCTGAAGACCAAAAGACGGTGTGGGCAAAGGTCGCCGAGATGTGTGAGGACCGGTTCCGTCAAGCTTATAAGATCCCGGAAAAAGGCAAGCGTCACGAAGCCATCGACGCCATAAAGACAGAGGTCCATCTAAAATTTGCACAAGAACCCGAAGAAGCTGCGACCCAAGGGCTTATCTCGGAGGCCCTTCGCTCCACGGAAGCAGAGGTCATGAGGAGAGACATCTTAAAAACCAAAAAACGTATCGACGGCCGTGACCCCTCGACTGTACGCCCCATTTCTTGCGAGGTGGGGGTTTTGCCCCGCCCTCACGGGAGTGCTCTGTTCACAAGGGGCGAGACGCAAGCGCTTGTGGTCACTACCCTGGGCACGGGTGAAGACGAACAGCTGATCGACCTTATAGAAGGAGAAACCAAGCAGTCCTTTCTGCTGCACTATAACTTTCCCCCGTTCTCGGTGGGTGAAGTTGGTCGTCCCGGGGCCCCTGGCCGCCGAGAGATAGGTCACGGAAAGCTAGCTTGGCGCTCTATTCACCCTCTCTTGCCGGGGAAGGATAAATTCCCGTATACCATCCGTGTCGTGTCAGAAGTCTTGGAATCCAACGGATCTTCCTCCATGGCTACGGTATGCGGGACCTCCCTGGCACTTATGGATGCAGGGACTCCCTTGAAAGATCACATCGCAGGCATTGCCATGGGCCTTATCAAGGAAGAGGAAGAATTTGTCGTTCTGACCGACATTTTGGGTGATGAAGACAGCCTTGGAGACATGGATTTTAAAGTAGCTGGAACCCGCAAGGGCATCACTGCTTTGCAGATGGATATAAAGATCACCAGCATTACCCCGGAAATTATGAAAACCGCTCTGGAACAGGCTCTTCAAGGACGCCTTCATATTATCGGGATCATGGAAGATTCTTTGGGAGGGTCGCGCGATCAAATCAATCGAAATGCGCCTCGCATCGAAGTCATGCAAATACCCAAGGAAAAAATTCGGGAAGTCATTGGCACAGGCGGAAAAGTTATCCGAGAAATATGTGATACCCACGGCGTCAAGATCGATATAGACGATGACGGAACCGTCAGGGTCTCCTCAGTGGAAGGGCCTGCGGTCGAAAGGGCCATGGCCACCATCCGCAACATCGTGGCAGAGCCTGAGATCGGCGTTTCTTATGAGGGCAAGGTTGCCCGCATTGTAGAGTTCGGAGCCTTTGTTGATTTCCTTAACACATGCGGTCTTGTCCATATCAGCGAGATTGCTAAAGAGCGTATCAATAAGGTAGAGGATGTGTTAAAGGTGGGAGATACCGTAACTGTCAAAGTGATTGGTATAGATGATCGAGGGAAAGTTCGTCTAAGTATCAAGGCCTTGCTGAAAGATCAAGGCGGATCTCAGGAAAATATTGGGCAATAGTTCACCGCCCTTGCGTGGAATGGGTGATTGTACATGAAGCCGCTAAACGGAATATGGATGGGAGGGGGAGAAGTTCTTCCTCTCATTGAAGGAGGAAAAGGCATCTCGGTATCCACCGGCTTGTCCTCAGGGGCATGGGCTGCTACAGGAGGCGTGGGCACTTTTTCGGGCGTCAATGGGGATTCCTACGATCCCGAGGGGCGTCCTATTCCCATTGTCTACCATGGTCGCACGCGACGGGAGCGTCACGCAGAACTTATCGCTTACGGGATCCAGGGAGGCATTGCTCAAGCCCGTATCGCCCGAGACGTGGGTGGCGAGCATGCCCGCATTCACATGAATGTTTTATGGGAAATGGGGGGCGTGGAGCCTATCCTTACCGGCATCCTGGAAGGCGCAAAGAATCTCATAAATGGGATTACCTGCGGTGCGGGCATGCCTTACAGGTTGGCAGAGATTGCTTCGAAGTATAATATTTATTACTACCCTATTATTTCCTCGGCCCGCGCGTTCTGGGTTCTGTGGAAGCGAGCTTTCCATAAATTTCAGGAAAAATTAGGGGCCGTGGTTTATGAGGACCCCTGGCTGGCGGGCGGCCACAACGGGCTTAGCCGGGCTGAAAACCCGGCCCACGCAGAATCTCCTTACAGACGCGTTGTAGATTTGCGGCAGACCCTTAGGGAATTTGGGCTGGGCCACATACCCATTATTATGGCAGGGGGCGTCTGGTTTCTAAGCGAGTGGCAGGACTGGATCGATAACCCTGACTTGGGCCCTGTGGCCTTTCAGTTCGGCACGCGGCCTCTCCTGACCCAAGAAAGTCCTATTTCTGACGCCTGGAAGAGGAAGCTTTTAACCCTGAAAAAAGGGGATATTTACCTCAACAAATTTAGCCCCACGGGGTTTTATTCTTCGGCTGTGGAAAATGACTTTCTTCAAGCCCTCAAGGCCCGTTCAGAACGCCAAATCGCTTATTCCTCGGCCCCCGTAGGAGAGCATAACCAGAGCTTCTTAATGGGCCCCCGCAAAAGAGAAGTTTTCCTTACGCCTCAAGACCTGGTTAAGGCTCAGCAATGGATCAAGGCGGGTTACACCAGTGTTTTGAAGACCCCGGACACCACCCTTATTTTTGAGACGGAGGCTGCCGCCCAGCAGATCCACCAGGATCAAGTAGATTGCATGGGTTGTCTCAGCGCCTGTCATTTCAGCAATTGGTCGCAGGATGAAAGCGGATCCACGGGACGTAAAGCCGACCCCCGCAGCTTTTGCATTCAGAAGACTTTGCAGTCTATCTCCCACGGGGGGGATGTAAACCATGAGCTGATGTTTGCGGGTCACAACGCTTATCGATTCGCTTTGGATCCTTTTTACAAGGACGGCTTTATCCCCACGGTTCAACAATTGGTTGATCGCATTAAGACAGGCCACTGATGAGAGGCCTCTTTTTTCTGATCTTCCTTCTTTCCTCTGCTTTTTCAGCCAAGGAGAAAGGGAAAGCCCCTAAAGAAAAGCCTGCCAAAGCTTCTATCCGTTTTGCCAGCCTAAAAAGCGACCAGGTCAACGTTCGCGTCGGACCGGGCGAGAATTTCCCCATCAGATTTGTCTTTAACAGGCAAAACTGGCCAGTGAAAATAATTTACGATTTCGAGGATTGGCGTAAAATTGTGGATGCTCATGGCCACGAAGGCTGGGCGCACCGACGCACGCTCTGTGGCAAGCCTTACGCTATCACCCGCAAGAAAGGCTTTCTTTACAAGAACGATGGTGTCAAGGCCCCCAGGTTAGCGGTTCTGCAAAAGGATGTTTGTCTGCTGGTGAAAAAGTGCAAAGGCTTGTTCTGCAAGGCCGAAGTTACCTTCCAAAACCAAATTTATACAGGCTGGGTATCCGCAAAAAACCTCTGGGGCCCTGTCGTCTTTTAGAACGAACTCCTGCTAGAAACTATTCCAAAAACCTTTGTGCCTCGAGGGCGGCCATGCATCCCTGACCCGCTGCCGTAACGGCCTGCCGATATATCTTGTCCTGTACATCGCCGGCTGCAAAAACCCCTTTCACATTGGTAAAAGGCGTACCCGGTTGCGTTAAGAGGTATCCTT
>CAYXFG010000006.1:0-19658 GCA_964464225.1 uncultured Holosporaceae bacterium | reverse complement strand
AGGAATCACCGGCTTTTTTTCTCTTGCGGGAGGTCTCATTATCTTGTATGGGTCTTTTCACAGCCAAAAATATGGGAAAACCGGCAGAGCCCTTACTTTTATGACAGAGCTTTCCGGTAACGTTTCAGTTTTATTCTCCCCCATTGTCTTGAGTGCAGCCTTCTATTTCTTCTTTTTCAAAGGGATCTCTAACCCCCTTTATGCCCTTCTGCTTCTGGCCTTTTTAAATTCCATCGTGTTTCTGCCCAACGTTATCCGTGTTCTCAAGCCGCCTTTTTATTCCCATTATTCACGCTACAACAGGTTGTTTTCTGTGCTCAAAATCCCCTTTTATAAGCGTTGGCGACTCATAGACATTCCCGCTCTCCAGGAGCCTCTGTCTTACGCACTTTTGATGTGCCTGGTGTTTTCTCTGGGAGATTCGAAAACCATCCTCTTTTTTAGCCCTAGCTTCCTGAACCTTACTTCCCTTCTCTATAAGAAAATGAGCCTGCATCGTTTTGATGAGGCGGCCTCGCTGGCGACCTTTATCTTGCTTCTTTCTTTTCTGATCCATGTTTTAATTAAGAAAATCATTCGAGAAAAAAATGCCCTCTATGATTAAGGCAGAGGGCATCTCCTACCATTATGAAGGAGGGCTGTCTCCTTTTAATTTAGAGGTAAGTTTTCAGATTAAAGCCGAGGAGTTTATTCTAGTTTTAGGAGAGAATGGCTGTGGAAAAAGCACTTTGTTTTCTCTTCTGGAAGGATTCATCGAGCCTCAGGAGGGGCGTTTACTTATCCAAGGGCAAGACGGCCGGTTCTTGGCCCCTTCAGAACGCGATATGGGGGTTATTTTTCAAGAGCATAATCTCTTCTCTCATTTAACAGTGGAAGAGAATCTTTCCTTCGTAAATCCCCACCCAAAAGCACTGGAAGAAATTCTCCTCAAATTTGATATACCGCGTCTTCTAAAGCAAAAAGTAAGCACCCTTTCAGGCGGGCAGATCCAGAAAGTTACTCTTGCAAGGACCCTGCTGCAGGCCAAGAAAATCCTGATTATGGATGAACCTCTGTCGGCTTTAGACCCCTCTTCTCGGAAAATGGCCTTGGACACAATTTATGAAGAGCATCAAAGGAAACACCTTACTCTCTTGCTCAGCACCCACTTTCCTTGCGAGGCGTCTTCCCTTGCCTCCCGTATTATTTTTCTTTCGGAAGGAAAAATTTTCTATGACGGAAGTCCTGCGGGCTTTTTTAATAGCACCCTTTGGCCTGTCAGAAAATATCTAGAGATTCATCAACAATCGAAGTTTTAAGTATGGTACCGCCGACCTATGGCCCAAGAGGTAACATCGCAAGCGCCCTACGGCAGGGGAATCGGCGCCCTCAGGAAGGATGCGCTCACACAGCCTTAGGAGGCAAAAATATACAGTAATATGAAAGCGTTGCAAGAATCTCTTTTTCCACTCACGACGCTGTTAACCTCCAGCTGATCGAGAGATCAACGCGGCTGGGCCTTTCTTTTTACAGGGCAGGCGCCTCGAATTTTTTGCAGTAAGTGGTTGCTACCAGTATTTTGTTTTAGAAAACTTCTTTTTCTCATTTTCCCGAGCGTCTTTAGCCAGTTGACCAACTTTCCAAGGGGTCACAAGGTTACACTGTCCATAAGGATGCCCATAGTTTATAACAGAAAAGTCCTCGCTTGCGTCGGATCCTGTCACATAACTGGCTACCCCTCCCAGCATTTTAGAGCCTAGTGAACTGCCGCTCTTAAAACCTTCTACTCCCGAACCAAAGGGAGTCGTCCCCGTTCCCAAAAATCCTCTTCCAAATCCATAGCCGCCCCCCAATGCGCCTCCCACAAGGCCAGCTGCAATTTCTCCGCCTGTTTTTAAAGCACCGGGCAGAGCATATTTGATGTGGGAGCCTATGCCCATTTGTTGTTCGAAAAGATTAGGAAGCCCGCCAAAATTAAGGATATCTCTTACGACAGAAGAACAATTCCTGGCAAACAGTTCATTCTCTTGTCCAAACATTGCTGTGGTCCCCCCACTAGAAACCATCCCATAAACATTACTTTTTTTTATGGTTTCAAACTCAGTTTGCATGCGATCCAGATTAAGAGAATAGATCTTTATTGTTTCATCTGGAGCCTCTCCATCGTCCTCTTCAGCGGACCTCCAGTAGGCTGGCACTATTCTTGTAATTGAGCCTGGGCCGATTCCTTCAGGGTTGCCCGGATAAAGACTGACATTGAAGAGCAATTTGTCCCTTTTGTAACCTTGAAGGGCAGTATGCCCAAACGATTTCACTTCTCCGCTTGTCAGCGTAGTGTTCCAGATCCGAACAGCTGCATAGTTTCTTTGATTCAAATCCTTGTCTTCTAGTAGGGCTGATGGGGCGCTAAAAGCGTTTAACATTACGACGGTGAATAGAAGTAAGAATGTATTTAAAGAAGATAAGATTTTCATTTTAAGTTCTCCTTAATTTTCTTGGAATTATAAACTAGGCAATACAGCTTTCTCTTAGAAGAGTCAATAAGAAATTGGTTAACCGGTTCTAATTTATGAATTATCTTTTAATTTTTCAGCTTTTTTCAGACCAGCTTTAAAGATTAAATTTTCAGGTTCCTACACCACTGGAATGGCTCTGGAGCTCTCAAAGAAGCCCTGCCCCATACCTTTGCTGCCTAGTATGCTCCCATCACACAATCTTCCGTCATTTTTTTGGCCATAGAGATTTAATAACTGACCTTTTTAATTCATTTTCTCTTTTGAAAAATTTGCGAAAATACGCGTTAAAAGGCTTAGCTTTAATAAAATTCACGAAAGTTGGGTTTATGTTTCATCTTTCTAAACTGTTGCTTTTGTGAGGCTGCTTCTTTGCGATCTTTTTCCCGTTGTTTTGTATGTTGCTCTAAGGACATTGAGCTTGGTTTGCCTTCTGCAGCCTTGTGGTTTATATGTAAGTTAATAGTATATCTTCCTCCATAGGAAGAAAGGTCACAATGCTTAACCTTTTTCTTAAGCCAAATTTCTTCCTCAATCCATGAAGGCAATGAAGTTGAGAGGACCCCATATTCTCCTGACTTTAGGTTAGAATGGGCTCCCCTTCCGGTGATTACTATGACCTTGCTTAGATTGTTTTCCAAAACTGTTCTCATAAAACTTAAAAAGACTTCTTTTGCATGGGCGGCATTCCTTGCCCCATGGAGGTCAAGGGAGTCCTTCGTTTGTGTAAGGTGATCTTTATGAACATAGCTTGAAGGTTGCCTTGCGAGGGAAGACAGCTTAGACGCCTTTAAATCTTCAACTTCAGCATGGGTAGCAGACGCCTGCAAGGTGAGGCTCATAAATAGAATTATAAACGTACTTCTAATAAGCTTCATTATATTCTTCCCTTCTATTTGTAAACTCCCACAAGCTAATCTTAGCCAGATTTATTTCTTTTTATAGAACTAAGAATCAGGATAAGTGGGGCACAGTAAACCTCAATGTGTGGAGTGTCATCGCTTGCTAAATAAAAAACAAGGGGAAAAACCTTTAAATTTTCTCATCAGACTGTTTTGGCTCTTTGCCCGACGAATCCCTTAAAAAGTCATAACGGGGGATAATTGAGGCATGCATTTTTGGGAAAGTACAGACTATATCTTTGCCGCCTTCTTCAGCACATCTTTCTGATAGAACATAGTAATCGCAATATACAAAGGGGTATGAAGAATTATGAACGCTGCGATAGACCATAGGTCAGGAAAGAACCTGCTGGGTGAAAGTTCAGTTGATAGAGAAGGGGGGGCCTTATAAAAAACCAAAGAACTTGTTTTTAACAACACGCACAGTACCCCCCACGTGACGACTATGTTCCTCAATTGCTTATAAGATGGTTTTGTCTGCTCCCAGGACTGACGGAATCCGGTCGGCTGAGAAAGGGCGATGGCTGGTCCTATATAGCTCATCCTAATGAACGTACGAATAATCGCCCATATGAGCAAAATACAAGCAATCAGACACACAAGGGCTCCCCCCAAAACCAAGAAAGCACTGCGCATACTCATCGGGCGTGGCACCGCCCAGGAGTCGGGAAGAAGGGCAACGAGGATGAGGGGGGGCAAGGCTAATACACCCAGGGCAAGTGAGTATTTAAAGAAGGTGTATTGCGCGTGCCCCCATTGGAAAATCTTGATGGACGTTTTGGGATGGACAAAGTAAGCGATCTACGGGGGCACCCACAGGCTTGAAATAAAGCATCCAAAGATGATTTCTACGATTCCGATACACAAATTGTATTCTTTTTTGAGCATGGGCTCCGTTACCCCCGGGATGGTCGTCCATGCGTTGGGGGCTTGGGTCACCAGCCACTCTAGAAAGACGGCGAGCGCTGTTATCAGAATGGGCACAGGAAGAAGCTTAGCTAGAGTGGGCCAATTCTTCCAGGTGAACCGCACAGATTCTTTGATAGAACGCCATGCTGTTAATTCATTTTTACTTGGTTTTTCATTCATAATAATTTTATATTTATTTCTCTAATCATTAAAATAATATCACTGCTTATTTTATTAGCAAATGGAATATTTATATGTATGACTTGATACAGTGCTGACACTTTTGAGAGGGTGAGAGAGGGAGGAACCCGCAAAACATTAATAGGGGTTTTTGGCTCAAGAGAAGAGAGAGTCTTCCTCGTGTATTCTTGTTATTTTCATACCTTGCCCAAACAGAAAAACCTACTTGACATTATCTTCTGAAAGAGGTTTACTGGGCTTAATTTATAACGGGTGAAAGCTCGTTTAAAGCTTAAATAAACGCCTTCAAGTAACGTTTTTGTTAATTTTTATGGAGTTAGACATGTATAAAACTAATTTACTTCTCATAGGGGTTCTTGTTTTATCACCTTCTATCTATTCCGCCTCTTCCGAGGAAGAGTCTCCCCCCGTGGCTAAAAAGCCTATTTCTCAAGCCTCGGTCTCACAAAACAGCCTGAGCGATGAGGAGCTTAAGCGCTTTAAGGAGCTTTTAATAAAACACGATTTGTACAAGTATGTAGAAGAAGTAAACGGGGACATAAATAAAATAAAGAGCCCCGTGGTCCAATGGAGAATATTGGATGATCTAAAACGTGTGAAGCGGGCCCGCAGATGAAAGAACTGGCTAGACATTCGACACTCGGAAATTTTCTATTAGATGCGTGTCCTCCCAGAGAGCTTCATTTTCCCTAATTACACCTTTTACAAAATCCTTATAATCAGCTGATGCGTGATCAATCGCATGCTGTATTATGGTTTGCAGATTACGAAGATCAGGATTATCCATCTGCATTTGGGCTTCCGTGAATGTTTCTTGAATCCTAAAATACCTTTTAATAGAATCTTCCTCAGCTCTTAAATCATAAATAGTTCTTAAATTATGGTGAGTGGCTTGAGAAACCCCGTTAATACCCATATCAATAACTGCCGGTGCCCATCCTAGAAGACCTGCATGTTTGAGGGACTTATACTTTGAATCACTGATGGATTCTCCCGTTCCAATAGATAGTAAAGTATAATCATCAAAACGAGGTCTTGGATAACCCTCAACATTTTGCAAAGGTTGATAGCCAATCAGACCTAATCTAATGGCGTCAATTTCAGGGCTATTCGCGATGATACCTCCGTCGACACAATAATAAAATGCCCTGTGATCAGGAATTGAGATAGCTATCGGCGCAAAATAGGTGGGAGCCGCTGCAGACGCAAGAGCAGCTTCTGAAAATTTTATCTGAGGTGTCTCGAAGGTATTAAAACATCTTGGTTTATTGGCGCTTATATCGTAGGCAATAAGTTGTACGGGAATCAAAGATTCGCCCAGGGTCATGTTTCCAAACTTATCTTCTAAAAACTTACGGAGTTCCACATTACTATACCGGGGGCCACAGAATCCGTTACAATTTTGGCAGCATCCGAAGCATCCAAAACAGGTGAACGCGTTCCAGAGAGTGCGCTTTATGCTCCTTCCCATCCCGTCACCATATCCATGGGAAGCATTTAACCAACAGTTAGAGGGCGTCCAACATTTAAAGACTTTCTCTCCCATTTCCTCAAAGAAATCAGCTATTTCTTTAGGCTCATAAGGGCCTTCCACAAATTCTCCATTCACTTTATGGCGAGGGACGGTGAGAGCCGCCGCAATCATAGAACCAGCTGAAGTTCCTGTAATTCCTCCTTTAAAAAAGTCGCATGCCCTCATATTCTGAGGAAGTTCTTTTTGAAGGTTCTTTAAAATAGTTGCTGTAAAAACACCACGCACTCCTCCCCCATCAAGGCATAGAACCTGCCTCATAAGATCGCTCTGCATTACATTTGTTGATATAAACTCTTCTTCAGGGGCGTGAAGGAGTAAAGGAACAGTCCTCTGAGGTTCTTGGGCAATGATTTCATCTTCCAATGTATTTGCCTTATTCTCCTGGAAAAACAATAGGAACATAAAGGGCAAAACACTTTTTAAGATAAAGCTAAAATTTAGGACTGCTTTCATTGTATTCCTTTATATAAAAAACATCCCCATTTTACGCAGCCCCTGAAATATTTCGAGTTTAAAATAATAAAAGTTTTCTAATCATAAGACCTGAGAGAAAAGTGGGAGTCTAGCAACAACGAGGTAAGGCTGCCAGTGGTCAGGTGTAACAAAGTCAAGAAACATCGAAGCACTAGATCTTCATAGTGTACGAGCGGAGCTATATGACTGCGATGTTCTTGGGGATTTTTGGTATAATAAGTCTTGAGTTTATGGGCAGTGCCTCTGGGCCCGGGGCCTGGCACGGGTCCAAGCCCTCCCCTTTTATCTAACCCTATATGAGATCGGAAAGGAAGACTTCTTTCAACACTGAGCTGCTGTGCGCATAGCGAAGGGCATAATCTTTTAGGAAAGACAAACCCGATGAGGGCTCAAAAAGGCGGTGGAGGGTATCGGTAAAGCCCAGGATTTTTGCATGCTCGAGCCGTCTGCGATTCTGGTAGGGTTCCAGGATAGCCAGCGAGCCAATGTCCAGCCCCAGGGACAGGCCTTTCTGAACCTCTTCTTTCAAGACGGCGATGTCTTGGATTCCCAGGTTCAGTCCCAGTCCTGCCAATGGATGTAGCAGATGGGCAGCATCTCCCACAAGAGCAGCCCGGGACGTCACGAAACGGGGCACCCACTCGCCCCTTACTTTTGCCCTTCGAGTAGAGCTTGCGGGTGATAACCCTGAGAACTCGGACAGGAAGGGAGAAAGGGCTCGCGTGAAGTCCGCCAACGAGAGAGCCATAAGCCGATCGCCTTCCTCAGGGCTTACCATCCATACAGTAGAAAGGGTGTAGGGTGACGACGGTAAAACGGCTAATGTGCTGCCCTTTAGAAATTTTTCAAAGGCCGTATGGGCGGGCCCCTCTCGAAAGCTGTAAGTATTGAGCAGAGCCACTTGGTGGTAGTCTATAGGCAGGCTGCTTAGGGAGAGCTTCTCCCTGACCCATGATCGGGCTCCGTCTGCTGCCACTATCAGAGATGCCTTGAGATATGATGCGTCTTGCAGATAAACACAGCCATAAGGGGAGGAGATATCCATCGTCTCCATGGGGGCGTCGAATTTCCATGAAACTGAAGGACAGCCTGTCGCCTGGGTGTACAGTTGATTTTTGAGACTATTTGCTGGCACCATGTGGGCCAGGGGCTGTTTTTCGTCAGGCGATTCCATTTCCAGATCAGGATGGCCCGCATGCTGGACCACTATTTTGTAGATGGGTTGGGCATGGAGCGCCAAGATGGCGCCGTCCCCTAGGCCCTCAAGGATAGCCCTTGAGCGTCTCGTTATGGCGATGGAGCGGAGGTCTTCTAAGCCCAAGAATTCGGACTGACTTGCTTTTTCTAGCACCTTCACTTTGAGTCCCAACTGCCCCAGGAGCGCCGCTGATAAAGATCCCATAAAGCCGCCCCCCACAACGATCACGTCCACTTTTTCGGTTTTCAAACTTTTCTTCCTTCAAAGAGTTCTGTGGAGGAGGCTTCGGGCCTTCATCTTTATAAGCGCTCGCGTGCGCACAAGAAGGGGTTAGGGGCTCTTCTCCTGGGGGGCCCTCAGCATGGTTAGAAATTCTTCTTCGGTTAGAAGAGGGGTTCCCTGGGCTTTGGCTTTTTCCAGCTTGGTTCCAGGAGATGTTCCAAGAATCAGGTAATCCGTGGTTTGTGAGAGGGAATCCGCCACCACCGCTCCCGAAGCTTTGGCTTGGTCCTGGGCTTCTTTTCGAGAGAGACGCGTGAGGACGCCGGTAAATACGAGTTTTTTCCCAGCCAAAGCGCTTTGTCCATAAAGGCGGGCATCTGTGGGCGTGTAGGGCTGGATTTCCAGAAAATTCTCCAAAGCCTCCAACTCCGTTTGGCTGTTTGGATCCTGAAAGAAACGTCTTAGAGAAACCTCCATAGTGGAGCCGATTCCCTGCAGGGAGAGCAAAGTTTCCACAGCCTGCTTGTCTTGCTGGGCAACCTTTTGCATTTCCTTTTTCCAGTTGGAAAAAGATGCGTATTTTTGGGCCAACAAAGAGGCGGTTGATCTTCCTATGTGTCGTATTCCCAAGGCATAAATAAATTTCTCCAGAGGGACTTTGCGGCACCTCTCAATGGACGCGGTCAGGTTCTGGAGCGATTTTTGGCCCCACCCTTTGTCTGGCGTGTCCAGCACAAGGCGGGCGCTCAGGGTAAAAATATCAGACGGCCTATGGAGATAGCCTTTCTGCCAAAAATGCTCCAGCCTTTTGCTGGATAGTCCCTCTATGTTTAAAGCATGTTTGGATACAAAATGATTCAGGTGTTCCAGCGCTTGGGCTTGGCACACCAGCCCACCCGTACATCGGTGCGCGCTTTCTCCTTGCTCTTGCACCACCGGGCTTCCACATACGGGGCAAAGGAGGGGCATTAAAAAGGGTTCTGAATGACGGTCTTCCGGCGGCTGCAGGTTTTTTACGATGCGTGGGATGACATCTCCGGCTCTTTCCACCAACACATTGTCTCCCACCCTTAGGTCCTTTCGAGAGATTTCTTCTTGATTATGGAGGGTGGCCCTGGAAACGACAACCCCTCCTACGGAAACGGGCTGTAATTCGGCCACGGGTGTAAGCACGCCGGTGCGTCCCACCTGCACCTTTATGGCATTAATCAGGGTTTGAGTTTGAGCCCCTGGGAACTTGAAAGCGATAGCCCAGCGAGGGGCTCTGGCTATGTATCCCAGCTTCTCCTGGTCTTGGTAAGAGTTTTGCTTGTAAACAACACCGTCCAGGTCGTAGGGCAGGAGGCTGCGTTCTTTAGAAATTCTTTTGTGAAAGGAAAGGGCTTCAGAGAGAGAAAGGCAGAGCTGTGTTGGGTATGGGACAGAAAAGCCCCACTGGGCAAGTTTTTTCAAAAGCTCATCTTGAGAAGAGGCTACCCGCAGGCGGGGCTCGGCGGCGTAGGCAAAGAATTGGAGAGGACGAGCTGCGGTGATGGAAGGGTCAAGCTGTCTTACCGAGCCTGCAGCGGCATTGCGGGGATTGGCGAAAGCCGGCAAGCCCTCTTTTGCCCGTTGGGCGTTAAGGTGGAGGAAATCATTTTTCCCCATGTAGATTTCTCCTCGGATCTCTAGAGGGGCTTCAAGGACCAAAGGGATTGTAAGAGGAATGCCAGGAATCGTCTTTACATTGGGGGTAATGATCTCACCGTTGGTGCCGTCACCTCGTGTACTGGCCGTCACTAGAATGCCGTTGGTATAAGTTAAAGAGCAGGACAGACCGTCGATCTTGGGCTCTGCCATAAGATTAAGTGGCTGGGAAAGAGAAGCGGGCTGCCCCGGGCTTAACATCTTGAGGGTCTTGCTTAGAAAGTGAGAGAAATCCGCCTCAGTGAAAGCATTTTCTAGGCTGTGCATGGGAAAGAGGTGGGGGTGTTTTTTGAATTGCGGGGCAGGCGTATCGCCAATTCCAGAGGTAGCTGAGCCGGCTTCTTTAAGATGAGGGAAAGCCTCCTCCAGGAGGCGCGCTCGCTGCACCAGTAGGTCAAAAGCGTTGTCGGTGATCTCAGGGCTGTCCAGTTGGTGATACAGCCTGTTATGGTGGGCGATTTCACGTTTTAAGGCCTTGAGCTCTGCTTGAGCTTGCTGCTCATTCATCTGGGAAGGGGCAAGATCGCGAAGTGAACGCGGGGTTTTCATGGAGAATAGTCAGCGAGAGCAGGTGGGCCCAGGGAATAACCGAGCCCTAAAGAGCTGCAACTCAGAGAGTCTTGGGAGATAAAGCATCGGAGGACGTGTCCCATCCTTTCACAAGCTTCAAAGGCTCTTTCCCCGTGGGCAGGGCGCTATTGTTTTCTAGAAGAGCGAAGGCCTTTTTGTACCAAGTGCTGCCGGGGTAGTTATGTCCCAAAACAGCTGCAGAAGCCTGCGCTTCTTTTAGAACACCAAGCTGCATATAGGCCTCTACCATTCGATAAAGGGCCTCAGGGGTATGGGAGGTGGTTTCAAATTGCGTGACCACACTCCTGAAACGGTTAAGAGCGGCGATGGCCTGATTTTGGGACAGATAAAAGCGACCCACGGCCATGTATCCGCCTGCAATGTGTTCGCGTGTAAGATCAAGCTTGAGCTTGGCATCTTTGGCATATTTGGACAGCGGGAATCTCTGGATCAAGTCCTGAAAAGACTGCAGAGCATCTTCGGTCATTTTTTGGTCGCGGTCTGCACTGGAGATTTGATTATAATAACACAAGGCACGCAGATAATAAGCATACGGGGCCCCAGGATTCGCAGGATGCAGCTGAAGGAAGGCTTCTGTACTGGCGATGGCATCCGTATAGTCTCCGGCGCGGTAATGGGCATAAGCCGCCATGAGCTGGGCGCGGGTTGCATAGCTGGAATAAGGATGCTGACGCAAAACCTCTTCGAAATCCTTGGCAGCCTTTTTGAAAGAACCCTCTTCAAGATTCTTAGTGGCGCTTTGGTAGAGGGTTTGGACTGGCTTTTCCTCATACTTGTCGTCTTTGTCGCTTCTGCAGCCGCAGAGGAAAAAAAGCCCGCAGAGGACCAGACCACTAAGCACGGACGTAAGAAATTTAAGAGCCATTCTATCCCGAAAAGTTATGTAAAATTTTCTCAATCTATACCTGGTTCCTCTTCATCAATCAAGAGCAGAGAGGGTTTTTGGACAAAGTCAATTGTGCGGGAACCCTTGGCCCACGGAGGGTGGGGTATAGGGCCCCAGGTGGTTTGAAAGGGATGCCGAAAGTCTGACAAACGTGTCAACGCTGTGTTCTTCAGGGCGCGATGTGGGAGGGATCCCCTGGGAGAGGAGGAAATTCTCCAGGTCGGGCACTGGGAGAGACTTCAGGCTGACCCTTAGCATTTTCCTTCTTTGTTGGAACACCAACTGAGTGAGAGCTTCGAGCGCTGGTCTGTCAAAAGAAAAAGGGTGCGGGGTAATTTCCACCACGCTGGAGTCTACGGCGGGAGGTGGGGAAAAAGCCCCAGGCGCCAGAGTGAAAAGCTTTTTTACCGTGGCCTGGGACTGCACCAGGATGGAGAGCCGTCCATAAGCCTTGGTGTTGGGGCTGGCCACCAAGCGCTCCACCACTTCTTTTTGCAGCATAACCACCATCTTTTGCAGACGCGTTTCCTCATGCAGCCATTTAATGAGGAGCGCCGTGCCTATGTTGTAGGGGAGATTAGCCACGATCTTGAAAGGGCCGTTGACCAAGCTGCCCAAGGGAGTCCTGAGAGCATCTCCCTTGAAAAGGGAAAACAGGCCCGAGTTGTTTTTCTCCAGCATTTCCAAGTGCGGCCAAAACTGTCGATCGATTTCGATGGCTACGCATGTCCTGGGGTGGTGCTTCAAAATTTCTTCCGTTAAGGCCCCGGGTCCTGGGCCTACCTCTATGACCTGATCGGAGGGGGATAGGCAAGCGGCGTCCACTATTTTTTCAAGGCTTCTCTTGTCCTTTAAAAAGTGTTGCCCGAACTTTTTCCTGGCAGTAAAGGGGGAGGGGGTCATAGGGCGGGCGCCGGGCCCAGCGGCACCTGAATTTCTGAAGGCATCCTTCTGTTCGTGAAGAGCACTATGAGGGGGGAAGAACAAAGGGCTACTTGCTTCCATGTAAGAGCGGTTAGGCGCAAGCTATGGCGGCTGCCTTCCACGTGGTAAGCATGCCGGTAATGGAGCTTCAGATAGGACAAAAATCGCTCCTTAGGGCTCTCTTTTAAAGCCATCATGCCGGGATCCCATTTTATAACCAACGGGGGATACTTGGCTTTTTTAAGAAGTTTGCGGGCCCCCAGGAGAGCTTCGGGCTCGGAGCCTTCGATATTGGAAATGACAAGGGTGGGCAGGCCAAGTTGAAGCGCATCCAGAGGAGCTTTGCGCAAAGCATGACACCGGGCGTTGGACAAGCCATTTTGTGTGTTTGCTTGTTCATCCTCACAGTATTCCAAAGAACCTTCTTTAAGAGAGGCCGCGATGGGGATCAAGCTTACTTTTTTCTCCAGGCCGTGCGCCTTTATATTTTTAAGAAAAAGGTGGCCCAGATGAGGCAGAGGCTCGAGGGCTACTATCCTGTCACCCTTAGAAAGCTTAGGCCCAAGAGCCACTTCTAAAAAGCCTGTGCTGGCGCCCAAATGAAGCAGTCTTTGACGTTTTGGGGGCTTTGTTTGTGCTAGAACTGCCTCTGCGATTCCCAGCAGAGGCTCCTCCCAGGCTCGAGTCTTTTTCAGGGATGTACCCATTGCTGGATCATGGGGGTCTACCAAAACGTTTGGACCCTCGGTGGTGGCCACAGAGGCCACGGAAGACGGGCCTGTCTGGGCTTCAAGAGAGGGGGGGTGCACGGCGGCCCTTCTGAGACCGAAGAAATAACCGAGGAAACCAAGCGCAGCCGCGAGAAGAGCCAAAAAATAATAACGTCTTTTCATGATCCACCTTATGGGTTGACTATAAGTTTTTTGAGAGGGTTCAGCAACACATTTCCCTTGCGTCTTTTTGTCATCCATTGTATAGAGTGCCATGTAACTTAACACTCACCTAAAAGTTTAGGGAGGGAGCCTGGTTTTCGCTCTTATCCGTCCGGTGCCCCGAAGGGGGCCACAAATTTTAGGGAGGCCCAACCGGAAAACAGGAGATCTAATGTCTTATTCTACCTTTACTATGCAGCAACTTCTAGAAGCTGGAGTCCACTTCGGTCACAAGCCGGCTCGTTGGAATCCCAAGATGGCGCCCTACCTTTTTGGGGTGCGCAACAAGGTGCACATCATTGATTTGCAGCAAACCGTACCTCTCCTTTACAGAGCCCTGGAGGCTGTAAAAGAATCGGTCTCTAAGGGAGGTCGCATCTTATTTGTCGGCACCAAGAGGCAAGCCGCTCCCAAGATTGCGGAAGCCGCCAAGGCCTGTGGTCAGTATTATGTAAATCACCGTTGGCTGGGGGGGATGCTCACCAACTGGGGAACCATTTCTAAATCCCTAAAACGTCTAGAAGAGCTAGAGAAAAAACTTCAATCCGTGGGGGAGGGTCTTACCAAAAAAGAGTACCTCAAGATTTCTCGTGAATACGAGAAACTTGAGAAGACGCTGGGGGGGATTCGTTCCATGGGTGGGCGTCCTAGCTTGATTGTGGTCATAGATACCAATAAGGAAAGCTTGGCCATAGAAGAAGCTCATAAATTGGGTATTCCGGTGATCGCTGTGGTGGATAGCAACTCGGATCCCGATAAAATTCAGTTTCCCATCCCAGGCAATGATGATGCCAGCCGTGCCATTGATCTGTACTGTCAGCTTATTGTGTCTTCAGTTTTGGAGGGCTTACAGACCGAAATGATGAATTCGGGGGTCGACTTGGGTGCAGCGGAGGACGTCCCTCTAGAGGCCCTGGCGGAGGTGTCGGTGGCCACAGTTGAGAACGCCGAAAATCCTCTCCCTACTCTGGAAGGTCAAGCGGCGGAAGATCTTGGCCTTTCTCTTTAGTCACAAAACTTATAGGACATCGTTATGACTGATATTTCTGCCTCGGCCGTTAAGGAGCTGAGAGAGCGTACAGGCGCTGGTATGATGGATTGCAAGAGGGCTCTCGTGGAAACAGGGGGAGATATCGAGCAATCCATAGATTGGCTTAGAAAGAAGGGGCTTTCTTCAGCAGCCAAAAAAGCAGGCCGTGTGGCTTGCGAGGGTCTCGTGGGGGTCGCCGTACAGGGCAAGCGTGGGGCCTTGGTTGAGGTGAACGCAGAGACCGACTTTGTGAGCCGGAACCAGCAGTTCCAATCTTTTGTAAGCCAGGTGGCCTCCCTTGGGGCCATGGGGGTACAGACTCTAGAGGCTTTGAAGTCTTCCCCCTACGGGGCCTCCTCGTCACGCTCTGTGGGCGAAGAGCTGGTACATCTGATTTCTGTGATTGGAGAAAATATGACCTTGAGGAGACTTGCGGCTTTGCAGGTGTCTTCGGGCACCGTTGCAGGCTATGTTCACAGCCCCGTGGTGGCGGGCCTAGGTCGCATCGGCGTTTTAGTAGCCCTTGAGGGGACGGGCCCTGAATCCAATGAGCTGGGCGTCCTGGCCAAGCAGATAGCCATGCACATTGCGGCTTCTTCTCCACAATCTCTAAGCGTGGAAGATTTGGATCCCGCCCTGCTGGAGCGAGAGAAAGCGGTTCTGCAAGAACAGGCCCGCGCTTCTGGTAAGCCTGAAGCCGTTATAGAAAAGATGATAGAAGGACGCATCAAAAAGTATTACGAAGAGGTGGTATTGCTGGAGCAGCCCTTCATCATGAATCCTGATCAAAAAGTAAAAGACCTTCTCGGGGATTTTAACAAGAAGAATGCCACCGACTTTAAAATAGCGGCCTTCGCAAGGTTTAGCGTGGGAGAGGGCATAGAAAAGTCTGAAGGTGACTTCGCAGCCGAGGTGGCCAGTCTCTCCAAGTAATTAAAATGTCAAAAATGAGGCCTAGGATAAGTTCGTGCCTATAAATTCTAAAAGGATTCTCGTCAAGCTTTCGGGGGAAAGCTTGAAGAATAGGGCAGATTCAGCTCCTTTTTGTGCGGACAACCTGGCTCGTGTCGCCAGCCATCTGGGCCAACTGAAAAAGCTTGGTTATGAGATAGCTGTGGTTTTAGGGGGCGGCAACCTTTGGAGGGGAGGCGCTGCGGCATGCCCGCTGGAAGACCGCGTAAGCGCTGACCAAATAGGGATGTTGGCTACCGTGATGAATGGGCTTTCTCTGATGAGGTTCCTGGAGAAAGAAAAAGTGGCCGCCCGTTTGTTTTCCGGTGTTCCTGTTCCCTCTGTGTGTGAAAGTTACAGGCCCGCTTCGGCTCGCCAGGCCTTGGCCCAGGGAGAGTTAGCCATTTGTGTGGGAGGCATAGGAAGTCCTTTCTTTTCCACAGACACGGCAGCAGTGGTACGCGCCATAGAGCTGGGGTGCGCCTTGCTTTTGAAATCCACATCGGTGGCGGGCGTATACTCTGCTGATCCCAAAAAAGACCCAACTGCAGTTTACTTACCCCGGGTGACCTATGAGGACTACATCCAGAGGGATCTCAAAGTGATGGACCTTTCTTCTGTGGTCCTGGCAAGGAGCCATGATTTGCCTCTTAGGGTCTTTTCTTATCTGGCTCCTAACTCGTTGCTGGATGCCTTGGAAGGTCAAGCGACTTCTTCTCTTATCTGTGCGCAATCTTACCCTGTGGAGGAATAAATGATTTCAGATTATATGGCTCAGCTTGAATCTCGCATGAACGGGGCTTTGGAAGCCCTCAAGAAAGATTTTAACAGTTTAAGAACAGGTCGCGCTTCTCCTTCAATCCTAGACCATGTGGTGGTGGAAGCATATGGAGGGGTCTTACCGCTTTCCCAAGTAGCCACGGTTAATGCCCCCGAGGCTCGGCTTTTGACCCTACAGGTATGGGACAAGAGTACCATCAAAAGTGTAGAGAAGGCGTTGCTGGAAGCAGGGCTTGGCCTTACACCCACGGTTGAGGGGCAGCTTATCAGATTATCCATCCCTGCCCTCAGCGAAGAGCGCCGGAGAGAACTGGCCAAAATTGCCTCATAGTATGCAGAATCTGCCAAGGTGGGCATTCGTAACATACGCCGCGATGGTATGGATTATATCAAGGAGCGAGAAAAGGCTAAGGACATCTCGGAGGATGAAGAGAGACGCCACGCCGACCATATTCAAAAGCTTACAGATGGTTACATAGATAAAATCAGCGAGCTTACCCTTCAAAAAGAAAAAGATATTTTGACCGTGTAAGGACGCGTGAGCTTGACCCCCCCTCTTTGTGTACCTGGTCTTCCAAGACACGTAGCCCTTATTATGGATGGAAATGGGCGGTGGGCAAAACAACATAGACAGCCCACAGTCTTTGGGCACAAGAGGGGGGCTTCCACCTTGAAAAGTATTACTCAGGCCTGTTTAAACATGGGGCTCCCCTATTTGACCGTTTATGCCTTTTCTTCAGAAAACTGGTGCCGTCCCGAAAAAGAGGTACAAGGATTGATGGGGCTCTTGAAGATTTACCTCTCCGAAGAGGTTGAAACCCTCATAGAGAGGGATATCTCCTTGAGGGTGATTGGGGACAGAAGTAGGTTCGATCCCCAGCTTCAAGAGCTTATGCATAGGGCGGAATCCGAAACGGAGAAGGGCCGTAGCCTCACTCTACAGGTGGCCCTCGGCTATGGGGCCCGGGGCGAAATCACCCGGGCCTTCAAGACTATGGCAGCAGAGCTTTTGACGGGCACTTTGTCCTTGGAAGATTTTACGGAGGAAACTGTATCTCGCCATCTTTATACCCACGGCATTCCAGACCCTGATCTGATTATCCGGACCAGCGGCGAGCAGCGCCTTAGCAACTTCCTGTTATGGCAGTCCGCTTATAGTGAGCTATTTTTCACCCCCACCTTATGGCCTGCCTTCACTGAAAAGGAGTTCGCAGAAATCATTGATCTCTATGGTCAGCGTCAGAGGCGTTTTGGAGGAAAAACACCTCTGGCTTTTAAGGATCTTCAGTCCGCAGGAACAAAAGCGTTATGACTATCAGCTCTAGAATGCGGAATCTTCCTGCCTTTCAGCAGAGGCTGGTTTCTAGCCTGGTCATGCTGGCAGCTTATGGCTTAGTTGTGGCCTGTGGCCCCACAGCCATTAAGGCCACCTTTCTTTTCCTTGCGGGAGCGTTGTGTGTGGAATGGGTCAAGATGTGCCGTCTTTCCCTGCGCATTACTTCTCTGCTCATGATAGGCCTTGTGTACAGCTCTGTTTATGCAGCTTCTTGTCATCGCTCGGTGTTGGGCATGGGCGTTCTTTTATGTTTCATAAGCCTGGGGGTTCTCCTCAGCTGGATGGCTTGGTATCGGCGGTTCTTATGGGTGTCGCTGGGTCTCCTTTACATAGGGCTGCCTTGTGTGACGCTTTTCTGGATTTTGGAGGATCCTTCTGCAGGAGTTGCAACTTTTGTGGCCCTCACGGCGGTGGTTGCGCTTAATGATACGGCCGCCTATCTATTTGGGAACTGGCTCAAGGGGCCTCTACTTCTACCGGGTGTCAGCCCTTCTAAAACTTGGTCTGGTTTTTTGGGAGGGATTTTGTGTGTAGCCCTCTGTGCAGGGATCTTTTACTTTTCTATTTCTACCCCGGCCTCGCTGCAAGGATTTGTTGGAATCAGCGCGGGCCTGGCCTTTTTGTCCAGCCTAGGAGACCTTCTGGAATCCAAACTGAAAAGGCTTCACAGAATAAAGGACTCTGGGGGTTTGATACCAGGGCATGGGGGGCTTTTAGATCGCCTGGATGGCTTTTTATTCATGCTGCCTCTTTTTGGGCTTGCACGTTTGATCTGGCCGGATATAATCAGTTTCTCACTTAGATGATTTAGGTTTGTAAGGATTTTTATATGTTTTCTCTCTCGACTCTCCATCTCATCTTATCGTGGGCTTTGCCGTTTATTCTGGTCTTAAGCCTCTTAGTATTTGTCCATGAATTGGGCCACTATTTGGTGGCGCGGAAAGCCGGCGTTAGGATCGAGACTTTTTCCATAGGCTTTGGGCCCGAGATCTTCGGATTCAATGATAAGGCGGGCACACGCTGGAAATTCAGCCTTATCCCGCTGGGGGGATATGTCAAAATGTTCGGGGATGCCAATGAGGCCAGTGTGCCTGATTTCGAGCACGCCAGATCGTTGTCCCTTGAAGAAAAATCCCTGACCCTGGAAGGAAAGACCGTGGGGCAGAGGATAGCCGTTTCAGCCGCAGGTCCTTTTTCCAATATCGTTTTGGCTTTCGTGTTATTGACCGGGGCTTATTATATGGGGGGTGTGCCTTCAAGCGCGCCCGTTTTGGGTAGCATCCAAGAAAATAGCCCGGCTTTCCTTGCAGGGCTACGCCCTGGGGACAAAATTTCCTCTGTGGAGGGCAGGCCTATTTCAACCTACAAGCAGCTTCAGGACATCATTAACGGCAAGCCGGGCACGCCTTTAAAAATCCAAGTTTCCAGGGGCTCTCTTTCCTTTGAGCGCACGGTTACGCCCCAGAGCCTTTTGCTTACGCCGAAGGTTACCGTGGGCGTTTTGGGGATAAAACCGTGGATGGACCCTGTGTCGCTTCTGGAGGCACCTGTGAGAAGTCTTTCTGCGCTGATCCATACGGCAGGCGAAATCTTCAGTCTTTTGGGGTCTATCTTTGTAAAGACCGAGAACCTGTCCAAGTTGGGTAGCATTCTCAGTATCGCAAAAATGGCCAAAGACAGTTTGGATAGTGGCATCCCCGCGCTCCTCTCTTTCATGGCCATTCTCTCCCTAAACTTAGGCCTCATAAACCTGCTGCCCATCCCTGGTCTGGACGGCGGACACCTGTTTTTCTATCTCATAGAAGCCGTGAGAGGAAAGCCCGTACCGCCCCGCGCGCAGGAAATCTTATTTAAAATTGGGTTTGGTATTTTGATTGGTATCATGCTATTTACCTTATGGAATGATTTATTAAAATTTAGCGTTGTAGAGAAAGTGACTTCTCTCTTTTCTTAGGGGCACACCCAACAGAGCATGAAAAAGTTTTTAGGATAGGGCATGAATAATTTTTTAAAAGTATGTACGGCTTTTCTTGTGTTGTGGATTTCCACTTCGGCCCTGGGCGGACTTCCCATAGAGAAAATCATTGTCAAAGGAAATCAGAGGATCGAGACAGAAACCATCTTAAACTACCTGAATTTAAAGGTGGGAGAGGTGGCAACCCCTCAGGCTATTGAGGTAGCCCTTAAAACTGCCTATGGCTCACAGTACTTCGCTGACGTTAATATCCAACAGCAGGGAAAGCACCTGGTGGTTACCGTGGTGGAAAACCCAAGTATTAACCGCATTTCCTACGAAGGAAACAGGACGGTCAGCGACAAGATACTTAACGAGAACGTGAAAATTCTGCCTCGCCAGCTTTTAAACAAAGCCAAGATCCAGGAAGAGGTTCAGCGCATTCTTGCCATCTACCGGGCCAAGGGTTACTTTGGTGCCAAGGTGGTGCCTCAAATCATCAAGCGTGAGCAAAACCGGGTTGACGTGGTTTTTGAAATCACCGAGGGGATGTCGGCCCATGTGAAGAAGATTAACTTCGTGGGGAACAAGAAATTTTCTTCTGACGACTTGCGGCAAATCCTAATGACCAAGGAATATTCATGGTGGAGGATATT
>CAYXFG010000005.1:0-20111 GCA_964464225.1 uncultured Holosporaceae bacterium | reverse complement strand
GGCTGGCCATCCTCTCAGACCAGCTACAGATCGTCGCCTTGGTAGGCCTTTACCCCACCAACTAGCTAATCTTACGCGGGCTCATCTATTAGCGCCTTGCGGCTTTCCCCCTCAGGGCGTATGCGGTATTAATCCAGCTTTCGCTGGGCTGTCCCCCACTAATAGGCAGATTCCCACGTGTTACTCACCCGTGCGCCACTCAGTCTTGATAGCAAGCTACCAAGCTTCGTTCGACTTGCATGTGTTAGGCGTGCCGCCAGCGTTCGTTCTGAGCCAGGATCAAACTCTCATGTTTGAATCCTTAAATGAACTTAGTAAAAAGCTCAATCTCAAATGTCTACTGACTATTACTTAAATCTTGGAATTAACTTGGTTTTGGTTGTTAAACCTGTACCTTGTCATTACTGTTAAGCAATGTCTTGAATAGTATATCCAATCCACTGCCTGTTTTTCTTTTTTTACTGTTTCACATAACGGACCGGGCTTTGTTGCCGGTCACTTATGTATATAGGTCATATCCCCCCATGCGTCAAGGGGGACAAAACATTTTTGTTCAAGGAAAAAAACCCTTGCACATCTTAGCGGAGTTTCAACCCCGTGTCTTCTCGCTGCACCCGCCTACGCCGCATGTCTAAGGCTTGATCTGCTGTCGACCCTTGTGCGGTTGCCGCATAAGAAGTCCACGCCCCAGGATATTGCGCTTTGCTACGCCGTATTTCCACACTATATCTCTCGGCCGTGGGGAGGACCTCTGGTCCTTTCTCTACGTAGGGTTCATTCCACCACCTTTTCCCCCCTGAAGAATAGGTCTGACCTGGCTGCCCAGGACCTGCTGCCGCATCAGGATATTTTGCGCTTCTACGCAGAGCTTCCGTACGCTGGGCCGCGAACCAGCGCTTATCCCAAGCGATACGTGCCTTGATGAGAGACCGTTTATCCCCAGGGGAAAGGCTCGCCCACCACTTTTGCCACGCTGGGTTGGCCCCCGCCCTTGGCGCCCAAATGGATGTCCCAACAGGACCTACTGGCCCAGCATAGACATCAGTGCCCTATGGAAAATCAACCCCGTCAGAGATGGACAACCCAGCCCAATCAGGCGCTGAGCGTAGCTCTCCTCCTGCCCGGCCCTTCTTCCGCACCCAGGCGCTGGATCTGTTCACATAACCTGGTGATACAGCCACGTCATTGAACCTCTGCGACGGACGCGCCGAGCGCACCCCCGTTTCGCCATGAGACGCCGACTGAGGGAACCCTAGGCGGGGCCAGGCTGTTCCCCTCTCAGCCTCATCAAACTCCTCGGCCTCCTCCCAGGAAAATACTGGCGTCGGCAGATTGACTGTCAGACCGTCATCCTCATCAAACTTAGCCCTGTCTAGGGATCTTACTAGTTCAACCCTCTCCACGGGATCTTCTCCCACCGACATTTTCGGCATAGATCCCGCCCCAAAAACAGCCTCACCCAGCCTGGTTTTCTGTAGAGGGCGCTCTGCTTGCGCTCCAACTACCCCAAGCGTAAAAAGAATCAAGCTTAGTGTTCTCATTTTCTTAGTCCTCGCTTTTTCTTAAGTATATACAGTGCAGAGACTTCTGGGAAATTATTCTTGGACCCCACGCAATTCTCCTTGTGTTTTCAAAAAAACCGTTCTAGATTCAGGGTCTCATTTTCGACACGGGCCCCTGTGGTGGAATTGGTAGACGCGATAGACTCAAAATCTATTGTCCGCAAGGATGTGGGAGTTCGACTCTCCCCGGGGGCACCACTTTTCTTCAGCCATAAAAGCTTATGCAGGCGTGCCGCAGCCTTCCTCAAACGCCTTTGGAGGCTGCCTCCCGCCAAGGTGAACCCTAGAAAGACCAGCCCCTAGCCCGCAGCGCTGCAAGGCGTGGAGAAAAAATCAAGCTTAGAACCACCATCGCAAGCTGACCATCCCGGCCCAGGCTCCGGAAACCAGCGGTGTCCCCCCTAAGGTTTAATAATAGGATAAAGAGACCCAAAAAAAGAAACGCCCACACCAGACCCAGCGTCCATACGTCGGCTCTATGAAAACGCTGTCCTTCTTTCTTTAGAACCGACACTTGCATAAAAAAGAAGAAGACGAGAGCCAGGCTCAGAGCGGCCCAGGATTCAAAACCACTCCCTGCACACCTGCAAGCTAAAAGAGCCCTCTCACGTAACACGGCGAAAAGAAGCCCAGAAAAAGGCACGGCAAGACGGCTAAAGAGGTTGTTTCTCACAAACCTCCACCTTTGGGACCTAAAAAGGGCTCCACCCTTATGCGTTGAAAATGATTTCATGCCATTGCTCTTACGAGAATCCTGGGCCATATATAATAGAATAATTATGCCACACAGTAAGTATGAGACAAAATGCCGAAACATTACAAGCTGATCATCGACGAACCTCTAGAGGGGGGAAAGAGATTGGATGGGACCCTGGCCAACCACTTGGATTTGTCTCGCACCCGGATCAAACAGCTTATACTGGGGGGTCATGTTCAGGTTAACAATCAGATCGTACGTGTACCGAACCACACTTTAAAATTCCAGGACGTGGTCCTCCTGTATCAGGAAGACGCCACAGAGGCACTCCCCCAAGCTGAAGAGATCCCCTTGGAGATCTTGTACGAAGATGCGGACGTTATCGTTTTGAATAAGCCTGCAGGGATGGTGGTGCACCCGGCCCCTGGGAACCGGAAGGGCACTCTCGTGAACGCGCTCCTGGCCCACGCGCAGGATAGCCTTTCGGGGATCGGAGGCGTAAAAAGGCCTGGGATCGTGCACCGTCTTGACAAAGAGACCAGCGGTCTTATGGTGGTGGCAAAAAACGATGCCGCACACCACAACCTATCTCTACAGTTCCAAGACCGCAGCCTGAGTCGCACCTATCAAGCCTTCGTCCGGGGACGGCCTTCCCCTAGCCAAGGTACCGTGTCCCGCCCCATCGGTCGCAGCCTTCGCAATAGAAAAAAGATGGGCGTCCGGCAACAAGGAGGTAAAGAAGCCGTTACCCATTATAAGACCCTTGCCTATTACGGCACTAAATCAACCTTTGCTTCCCTGGTAGAGTGTACGCTGCAGACAGGGCGCACCCACCAAATCCGCGTTCACATGGCGGCCCTTGGCCACCCCCTGCTGGGGGACCCCCTTTATGGAAGCGCGTCAGCTCTTGATCCTATACTTAAACGTCTTTTCAAGGAAAATTCTGGCTCTTACAGTCTTTCACGCCAGGCATTGCATGCGGGCCGTCTCTCTTTCTTGCACCCTCGATCGAGAGAAGCCCTCTCTTTCACCGCCCCTCTGCCGGAAGACATGGTGCAGCTTAGAAGCCTCCTTGAAGGTTTTACAAAAAAGGAGACCCCATGACCATGTCCCCTCAAACGCGTATTTTGATTGTGCAGCCCCTCCCAGGAATCGGGGACATCGCCTGGTTCTATGACCATTATTGCTCTCTCAGGAAAGCCTTTCCCCAGGTCCACTTTACCCTCCTCACCAAAGCTTCAAGCCATGGCAAAGAGATTCTAAGAAAGGATCCCGCCGTTGATCAAGTCTTCTATCTCGAAGAAGAAATGGACTTAAAAGGGGACTTTAAAGGGCCCTTCCAAGGCCCCCGCCATATTTTTAAATTGATCACAGGTCTTAAGCGCCACAAATTTGACCAGGCCTGGATATTTCATAAAAGCTGGCGATACATCTGGGCGGCGCGCCTGGCTGGCATTCCGTGCATCCGCACGTATGAGGGTCATTATGTCAAAGGCCTCCGCCAAGGGAACACAGCGCTGCCGGCACTTGATTTGAAAGAGCACCCCATTCAAAAAACAGCAAGGCTTTTGGAAAGCGCCGGCGTTACCTTTATAAAAGAAAATGTTCTGCAGGTCTGCCCGGAAGCCTTTGCAAACATGGAAAGATTTACAAAGCCTTGGCCCAGGCCTCGCATGGTTCTCGGAATTGGCGCCTCAGAAGCAAGCAAGAAATGGCCCCTGGAAAACTTTGCGGCCCTGGCTTCATGGTTGCGTCTCACGAAGGGCGCCTCTCTCTTCATTTTGGGGGGCAAGAAAGAATCAAGCGAGGCCCAAGCTCTACAAGATCTCTTAAAGAAAGATAAAGAAGCCGAGGCCTGCCTTGCCACCGACCTCACTGTTTCAGAAGCCATCTGCCTCCTCAAGCAGTGTGATGGATACATAGGCAACGACACGGGCATGATGAATCTTGCGGCCATACTCAATAAGCCTGCTTTGGGGATCTTCTTGAGCTCACCCCCGCTGCACTACCGCCGCCATCTTTACACCGTGGGGAAAGGTACAGGATGCGCACCTTCAGTAGCCGAAGTTCAGCAAGCCTGGGATAGAACGTGTGTTGAGCTAGGCCCCCAGCCTCCTTCGTTAAAGCTGTAAAGTTCTCCCTTGTTCGCCTTCCAGAGGGGAATAGCCTAGAGCCTGCCTCTTCTCGTTAATGGTAAGGAAAGTAGAGGCCTGGATACGGGCCCACAAAGCTTCCCGGCGGATGGAAAGCGCAGGGATCTGATCGCTGTCATAAGAAAACCCAAAGTTATCAGAGAAAAGCCAGCGGTTAATTTCGCCCATGATCATATTCAAAAGGGGAAGCACCGTATCCTCCCACAAGTGGAAACGAGCTTCTTTGTAATTGGAGAAAGTAGCATCCCCTGGCACGCCCACCAACATGGTGGGAACACCATAAGCCTGTGCAATTTCCCGGGAAGACAGGTGCTTTCCTTCAACAAAGTCCAGGTCTTTGGGGCTCATCCCCATCTCTTGCCAGGATAGGTCACCTTCCAGTACCAACACCCGGCCGGCATTTTTGGTCCCTTGATAAAACTCATGAAGGCTTTCTTTCAGGGCAAGCCTTTCTTTGTCAGAAAGATTACCATGAGGATGCTGGTTTGCAGACTTTACCACTAAAGCCCCCGAAGGGCGCCCCCCGTTTTGCAAAAGGCTTAGGTTATGGCTGCCCACAGCATTATGTTGGTCAATGGAAGAAGCGGCAGCCTCGATGGGGCTCATGCCATACCAATCGTTGAGAGGGTTGAAAAGCTTCAAATGAAGCACGGAACATCTCCCTGTGGCAGCATCTCCTTCGATCACTCTCTTTTTGCCATTCACTTCGTAGATATAAGCACTGGGCAGCCCCTGGCGCCCCGGAATAACCTTAACGCGATCCGGCCTCAGGAGATAGAGTTCCTCCACATGTGCCTGCCCTACAGCTTCAATATAAGCGTTACCAGATAAAAGGATATAGCCTGCCAAGGCCTCAATAAAGGAAGAGCGTGTCTGCAAAGGATTGGGCGTTTCCATAAGAGAACGGTAGGGATGGGTTTCCACCTCGTGATCTCCCTGGTACAGAATCCAAGGCGGTGTCGCGACATTTCGACTGATCAGATTTACACAGCGATAAACGATGACATTTTTTTGATACCCCTCTTCAGTCAGAGAAGCATAGTCCCGAGGGGTCCATACGGGTTTCCCGGCCTGATTCCAGGCCATAAGAGCCCCAGAACGGCTGGGCTGGGGACTACGGGACTGGCTTTTTTGAGAGAACCAAGACAGTATGCTTTGGGCAGGCGAATGAAATGAAAACATGACAATACCTCATAAGGTTTTTTGGAGGAGATTTGGGAGATACACAGCGGGAAGATCTTAGGCTCCAGCACGGAGGGATTCAACCCGATGGGGGTGCCTAAAAAGGCTAGAAAGAAAAGGCCGAGGGCCTCTTGAACCATGGTAGCCTATTAAGGCCACCCCTGCAAATAAGAGTGGGAATACCTTCCAGAGCCTAGAGCTTTTTCAAGTATGGCTTGAGAAACTGACCTGTGTAGCTGTGAGCGACCCCCGCAATCTGGCCCGGGGTGCCCTCCGCCACAATGTGCCCGCCCTTCTCACCCCCTTCTGGCCCAATGTCAATGATCCAATCAGCAGTTTTTATAACCTCTAAATTATGTTCGATGACAATTATGGTATGCCCTTGGTCTGCCAGGGTGTGCAGAACTTCCAGCAGTTTCCGAACATCTTCAAAGTGAAGCCCTGTCGTAGGCTCATCCAGGATGTAGAGCGTGCGCCCGGTGGGTCTCTTGGAGAGCTCTTTCGAAAGCTT
The DNA here is from genome assembly GCA_964464225.1 of uncultured Holosporaceae bacterium. Classification (GTDB taxonomy): domain Bacteria; phylum Pseudomonadota; class Alphaproteobacteria; order UBA7879; family UBA5542; genus CAYXFG01. Next base: position 14,006 of record CAYXFG010000005.1, on the reverse strand, counting down.
AATGCGCTGGGCTTCGCCTCCCGAAAGCGTGGTAGCCCTCTGGCCGATTTTTATATAGCCCAAGCCTACTTTTCTCAAAGTCTCAAGTTTTTCCCGGATACTGGAGATGGAATCGAAGAAAGACACGCCTTCTTCCACCGTCATTTCCAAAATATCAGCTATGGACTTGTCTTTAAACTTTACCTCCAGGGTCTCTCGATTATACCGTCTGCCTTGACATTGGGTACATGTGACGTACACATCCGGCAAGAAATACATCTCAAGCTTAGTAACACCATCCCCCTCACAAGCCTCGCACCGCCCGCCTTTCACATTGAAGGAAAAGCGCCCCATGGAGTATCCGCGGGCTTTGGCCTCAGGCAACTTCGAAAACCATTCACGAATGGGCGTAAAAATACCCGTGTATGTGGCAGGATTTGAGCGAGGGGTTCGTCCAATGGGCGACTGGTCAATATCGATGACTTTATCCAGGTGCTCCACACCCTCGAGATTTTCGTAGAGGCCGCCTTTCAGACGGGCCTGAGACAGTCTTTGAGACAGCGCTGCATAGAGGGTTTCATTAATTAAAGAGGACTTACCCCCTCCCGACACGCCCGTCACACAAATGAACTTGCCCAGCGGAAAGCTTACGGCCACGTTCTTCAAGTTATTGGTTGTGACCCCTGTTAGCCTAAGGCTTTGACCATTACCGGTACGCAGATCCAAAGGAAGAGGGATGGACTTCTTGCCGGTCAGGTAAGCCCCCGTGACACTGAGGGGGTTTTCCATAACCTGATCAGGCGTGCCCTGAGCTACAACTTCGCCGCCTTGGCTCCCAGCTCCGGGCCCCATATCCACCACATAATCGGCCTGTCGGATGGCATCTTCATCATGCTCTACCACGATAACCGTATTCCCCAAGTCTCTTAGGTGCTTCAAAGTTGTGAGAAGCCGGGCATTATCCCGTTGATGCAATCCAATAGAGGGCTCATCCAAGACGTACAGCACCCCCGTCAGACCCGAGCCAATTTGAGAGGCCAGTCGAATCCTCTGGGACTCACCCCCCGACAAAGTGCCGGCCATGCGGGAAAGACTTAGATAATTCAGGCCTACACTTTCCAAGAAATGCAGGCGATCCTTTATCTCTTTGAGGAGACGGCTTGCGATCTGACGCTGACTTGTGTCAAGCACCCCTTCCAAATCCTGGAACCATTTATGCGCTTCTTCAATGGAAAAATCCGACACTTCCCCTATGTGCAAGGATCTGATCTTAACGGAAAGAGCCTCAGGTTTTAGCCGGTACGAAGCGCACGCATCACAGGGTAAGCTGCTTTGATATTTGGAAAGCTCTTCCCTCACCTTTTCACTTTCTGTTTCCTTCCAGCGTCTCTCAAGATTAGGAAGCACCCCTTCAAAAGGTTTTCTTAGTTTTATCTGCGCATCATAAGAGGTGGCTACCCGCTCTGCGCCAGAACCCCGTAGAATGACTTCTTGAAAAGCCTTAGGGAGCTGAAAAAAGGGGGTATCCATGCTGGCTCCATAGTGCCGAGCTAGAGAGTCCAACAGCTTAAGATAATAATCACTGAAGGGGCCTGACCAAGGCTCGATGGCCCCCTGCGTAAGGCTACGGCTGGGGTCGGGCACCACCAAAGCTTCGTCAAAGATAAGTTTCACCCCCAGCCCGTCACAGGAAGGGCAGGCGCCGAACGGACTGTTGAAGGAGAAGAGGCGCGGCTCTATTTCTTCAAGGGTAAACCCGGAGACCGGGCAGGAAAATTTTTCTGAATAAACGACCTCTTCCGAGGTCTCCATATTTTCGGTGACAATTATGCCCTCTCCCAACTTCAAGGCGGTGGACAAGGTATCAGCCAGGCGCGCCTCTATCCCCTCTTTAACTACGATGCGATCCACCACCACACTGATATCGTGTTTATGGTTTTTGGACAGGGCAGGCGCCTCATCTATAAGGTAAAAGGACCCGTTGACTTTCAATCTTTGAAAGCCTTTTTTCATGAGATCTTGGATCTCTTTTTTGTACTCTCCTTTGCGTCCACGCACCAGTGGCGCCAAAACATACAACTTGGTTTCTTCCGGAGCCAGCATGATTTTATCCACCATCTCAGAGATCGTCTGACTTTTGATGGGAAGCCCCGTGGTCGGCGAATGCGGCACACCTACACGTGCGAACAACAGCCTTAAATAATCGTATATTTCTGTGATGGTGCCCACCGTCGAGCGTGGATTCTTGGACGTGGTCTTTTGTTCTATGGAAATAGCAGGCGACAGGCCTTCAATGGAATCCACATCGGGTTTTTCCATAAGCTCAAGAAATTGACGCGCATAGGCCGAAAGACTTTCCACATAACGACGCTGGCCTTCCGCATAAATGGTATCGAAAGCAAGAGAGGACTTCCCAGATCCGCTGAGACCCGTGATGACCACCAGCTTATTGCGGGGCAATTCTAGGGAAATATTTTTGAGATTATGCTCACGGGCGCCCCGCACAGAAATAAAATCAGACGACATGAAAACCGCTCCCCCTGGTTATGTCCTGCATATGTAGCAGGAAACTGAAGAGACTTCAAACACCTTAATCTTGCTTTCTGTCTTCCCTTGCAAAAACTGCAACACAAGAAAATATATAATAAATAAAAAGATATTTACTACTCAGGTTTTTATTTGCTAACATTTAAGATGACAGGGGAAAATCATGAAAAAAATAAATCTATCTATAATTTTTAGCCTTTTTATTACTTTTTGTTCCAGCGTGCATACTGCTGCGAGAGATGATCAAGCCGCCCAAGCCGCGGACCCCCAAGCTGCTTTTGGACCGGCTCTCCAGCAACATCTCACCTACGGCAAGGCCACGCCTTCTTATGCAGAGGGAAGAATAGGGCCTGACAACACCTGTAAACCCAAAATAATCTCCCTCCTAACAGCGGCAACACAAGCCGCAGGACGAGGCACCGCGGTAGTTTTGAAGCTATCCCTTTATTCTCTTACCGATGATGATCTTGTAAACGGCATTAGGAGAGCTGCCCAAGCGGGAGCGCGGGTCCTACTGATTCTCGATTATGCCAGTTTTCAAAAGGATAAGCTGGCAAAGCTTAATTATCTTGGGGATATTCGCGAATGGTCTTTATACAAACTCTTTCAGACAGCCAACGTCACCGCACGCTGGATAGGAACTGCCCCTGGTACCCCTCTCATGAGTTCCATAACCATGCACGAGAAAGTGGGCATCTTCAAAATTGGGGACGCCACCTCTGTCATCATGGGCTCCTATAACTGGAGCTATATGGCATCTACCAGAAACTTCGAGAACTGCCTGGAAATCAAAACAGAACCACGCTTTAATGCCCTTAATTATCTCACCACACTGTTTGAGAACCGCTTTGACGCTCTGTGGGGCGTGGCCCGGGCCTTCCCCGCTGACACTTTTGAGGCACCGGCTGCCCCAGCGCCAGATAGAGGAGCAGGCAGAGGCGATCCAGGGGACGCAAAAAGAAAGAGCGATGACGACCATTATGGCAGGGGAAGAGGTGCTTTTAAATATGGCAGCGGAAGAGGTGCTTTCAGAAAATACTAAGGCTCTAGAATAAAAGACTCCAGATCTGCCTTCACCAAAGTCCGAGAGGGGCATCTATTTTCCAAGGCTCCAAATTCTCGAATCCAAATTGTTTCTCCTTAAAGATAGTGCTATAGTGCCTGGATCCTGCGTCTTTGAACGCAACTAGAAACTGGAGCATACAAAAGGAAATGGCCCCCTCCCCTGTCTTTGAACAAATAAAAAAAGATATTGAAACCAACAATGTGGTGCTGTTTATGAAAGGCACCGCGGCGCTTCCCATGTGCGGTTTCTCGGCCGCCGTCGTACAAATTCTCCAAAAATTCCACGTGGACTTCAAGGATGTCAATGTTATGGCTAGCCCCGAGCTGCGACAAGCCATCAAGGACTTTACCAACTGGCCCACAATACCCCAGCTTTATATTAAAGGCGACTTCGTAGGGGGCTGCGACATTGTAAGAGATATGTACCGCTCGGGCGAGCTGGAAGCCTTACTGATACAAAAAAAGCTTGTGGCAATTTGACCTCTGACCTGACACCTCCCACAAAGACCCATGACCCTGGAAACCCATAAAGATCCCACAAGCACCGAGGAACACGCTTCTTTGCGAGACATTCGCCTGAAGAAATTGAACTCTCTAAAAGAGCTAGGTATCAACCCCTACGCCTATCACTTTGAACGGTCAGCCACAGCAGGTGCTCTGCAAGAGACCTACAAGGATTTGCAAAATGATGAAATTACCCAAGACCAGGTTGCCCTGGCCGGCCGTGTTGTTTCTTTACGGAATGGGGGTATGTTCTTAGATCTTCAAGACGAATCTGGAAGAATACAAATTTTCTCTCCCCTCAAAGAGCTGTCCGCCCCCCTTCTGAAAATTCTAGACTTGATTGATCTGGGCGACTGGATCGGTATCGCGGGAAAGGTCCGCCGCACCAAGAGGGGCGAGCTGACGGTTAATCTAGAAAATCTAGAAATGCTCTCAAAATCCCTCCTGCCCCTGCCTGAAAAATACCACGGCCTTTCCGACACGGAAACCAAATATCGCCAGCGCTATATTGATCTCATCGCCAACGAAGAGAGCCGACAACGCCTGCGCAAGAGGAGCCAAATTTTATCCAGCATACGCACCTTCTTGACTGCCCAAGGCTTTCTCGAGGTGGAGACGCCCATGCTTCACTCCATACCCGGTGGCGCGGCTGCCCGGCCGTTTTTAACGCACCATAACAGCTTGGACCTTTCCATGTATTTACGGATCGCCCCCGAGCTGCATCTCAAAAGGCTTATGGTGGGAGGCCTTTCTGACAAAATCTTCGAGATGAACCGCTGCTTTAGAAACGAGGGCCTTTCTCCCCGTCACAACCCCGAATTTACCTCCATAGAACTTTACCAAGCTTTTGCTGACTACCACCACATGATAAATCTTACGGAATCTTTGATCCAACATGTGGCCAGCGAAGTTTTAGGAACCCTCCAAATACCCTACGGCGATACGACCCTGGATTTTCAAGGCCCCTGGGCCAGAAAGTCCATGCTAGAGCTGGTGCAAGAGCACACGGGTATCGACTTTGAAGAAGCTAAAACCGCCGAAGAAGCCAAGGTCCTTGCCAAGAAAATAGGCGGCATCCCTCTGAAAGAATCTTTTTCGTGGGGGCAGGTGGTGGAAGCCGTCTTTGGAGAAAAGGTAGAGCCTTTCCTGGTTCAACCCACCCACGTTACTGACCTTCCTCTGGACATATCACCCTTGGCCAAGACCCATAGAACCAATCCCCGATTAACTGAAAGATTTGAGACCTATATCAACCGCTGGGAGATCGCCAATGCCTTCTCCGAGTTGACCAATCCCTTAGAGCAAAAGGAAAGGCTTTTGAAGCAGGTGGCCCAGAGAGAAACCGGAGATGAAGAAGCCCACTTCATGGATCAGGATTTCATAACCTCGCTGGAGTATGGCCTGCCGCCCACCGGTGGGCTAGGAATTGGCATTGACCGTCTCGTGATGCTTTTAACCAATGCCCCCAGCATCCGCGATGTCATCGCCTTCCCCACCATGAAGCCCAAGGTCCAGCATGCGTGAAAAACTGCCGGATCTGAAGCTCGGACAAAGCTCTGACAAAAAATACATTCATGCGCTTCTCGCCTTGACGGCAGGGCTTGGGATCCTTTTCTTTAGCTTCCTTGGAAGTCGGCCCTTTTCATCACCCAGTGAAGCACGCTACGTAGAAATTCCCCGGGAAATGGCTCAGACCAAAGACTACGTAACCCCACGCCTGAATGGCCTTATCTACTTTGAGAAACCTCCTCTGGTCTACTGGTTGGAAACTATACCTTTCAAAGCAGGCCTGACCAGCGAGTACGCCTTGCGCGCACCCATTGCCTTAATGGCCCTTCTGGGCTGCCTCATGGTTTTTGCCTTCTCAGCCCATTTGTACAGCCTACGGACGGGGGTGTGGAGCAGCATCGTCCTGGGGACTTCTTTCCTGTACTTCGGGCTGGCCCGCTTTATACTTCTGGACTTGGTCTTCGGGGTCTTCATGGCGGGGACCCTCTTAAGCTTTATCGTGGGGTATAAGGAAAAACTGGCCCGTCCCCGACGCCTTTTCTTCGCTTTGGCCAGCTCGTTTATGGCGTTGGCCGTCCTCACCAAGGGCCTCATTGGGCTTGTGCTACCTCTAGGCATCATAGGGGGCTGGGTGCTCTTGCTGGGTTCCTGGAGGAACCTGAGGCCGCTTTTTCTGCCCACCAACATTCTTCTATTTCTGCTGATTGCTGCCCCCTGGCACATCTTGGTTTCTCTCAAAAACCCTGGCTTCTTCAATTTCTACTTTGTCCATGAGCATTTCCAACGCTACTTAACGCCCATCCATCGTCGCCATCAGCCCTTCTGGTTCTTTTTTCCCATCGTGTTCATTGGTTTTCTACCCTGGAGCCCTTTTCTCGCCCGTGCTTTTTGGGATTTTCTACCTCGGAAATGGAAAGAGATCAAAGCCATGGACGTGGAGACATTCCTGGTCCTATGGGCGCTTTTCCCACTTTTGTTTTTTTCTTTTTCCTCTTCCAAGCTGGTGCCCTACATTGTGCCCATTTTTCCAGCTTTATCCATCATAGTTGGAAGATTCATAGCCTATAAAGCGCGCAACAATCTCTCTCTGTTCCCTGAGTTCTTAGCTTACGCGGTTCTTTCCTTAATGCTTGGAAGTGCTGGATATCTGTATCTAGGATCTATCAAATCCACAGACCCAGCTTTGTGGACCTTGGTGGCGCCCACCGCTCAGAAATTTTTAATCCTGGGGGGAGTACCGGCACTTCTTTGCCCCCTTTTATGTTTGTTCCTAAGACAGAAAACCGTTCTTATGACCTTCATAGCTTCTCAACTAGCCTTGTTGTTCTTCTTAAACCATTGGGCACCTCGCGTTCAGAAGACATCTTTAAAGCCAGTGGCTCAAGCTATCCTCCAGGGCTATGGACCTACAGCCAAGGTTGTAAGCTATCGTTTTTATCTGCAGGATCTGTCAGTTTATTGGGGACGACCCGTCCAGATTTTTGGATGGCGAGGCGAGCTAGACCTTGGTGCTTCCGCCGAGCCCCGCAACAAGATTATGCTGACTGAAAAGCAGCTGGAAAAGCAATGGTCCCAAGGGCAAGCCTCCTGCATCGTCGCCAAAAGAAGTTTCTGTCCTGAACTGCAAAGGCGCTTCTCCAAAGGAAAAGCTCACTGGCTGTTGCTAAATGAAAGCTATGGTGTCCTCTGCAATCGCCCCCCCCTAAAGCCCATACGGAAGTTTCCATGAATAACCCAAAAGATTTCATGCCTTTTGCCAAACCGTGCCTCAGTGAAGAGGCTATTTCAGAGGTCGTAGACTCCTTGCGCTCGGGCTGGCTAACCACAGGCCCCAAGGTGAAGAAATTCGAGGGCATGCTGGAAAATTATATCGGCTCTTGCCAGGTCTCTGCCCTGTCTTCCGCCACGGCTGGGTTACACCTGGCACTTCTTCTTTGTAACCTAAAGCCCGGGGATGAGGTCATTACCACGGCCTTTACCTTTGTGGCCACCCTTAACACCATCGTTCTGGCAGGCGGACATCCTGTTCTCGTGGACATTGAACCAGGCACCTACGCCATGCGAGTTCAGGATATAGAGTCTAAAATCACCCCCCGCACCCGGGCCATCGTCCCCGTTCATTTTGCAGGGGCGCCGGTGGACCTGGACGTCCTCTACGCCTTGGCCAAGAAATATAACCTCCGGGTCATAGAAGACGCCGCCCATGCCATTGGCACTGCCTATAAAGGAAAAAAGATCGGCAGCTTCGGAGATATTCAAGTCTTTAGCTTTCACCCTAATAAAAACATCACCACGGGCGAAGGCGGAGCCATTGCTTTGCGAGACCCCGCCGAGCTCTCTAAGATAAACTCTCTCAAGTTCCATGGGATTGACCGCGAGGCCTGGAACCGGTTTTCCAAAACAGGCAGCCAACTGTACGATGTGACGACCCCCGGATTCAAATACAATATGATGGACATCCAAGCGGCCCTGGGGATTCACCAGCTTCCCCATCTGGATTCCTTCACCGAACGCAGGACCCACCTCGCCAAGCGGTACCTTCAGCTGCTGTCGGACTGGCCTCAACTTAACCTTCCCACCCCTCCCAGTTTCTCCCACCAGCACGCCTGGGATCTTTTCGCCGTCACCCTGAATCCTAACCACACCGGGGTATCGCGAGATGAGTTTATTGAAAAAATGAAAAATTCAGGCATCGGGGTGGGTCTGCACTGGCAAGCCCCTCACCTTTTCAGTTATTATCGTAGCCTAGGTTACAAACCCGGAGACTTCCCGGTGGCCGAAAACGTAGCCGAAACTATTGCAAGCTTACCGCTGTTCCCCGAAATGACGGAAGAACAGCAAGATTTGGTTGTTCACCGGATGAAAGAAATCTTAAAGGAGAACCTTCTGTAAAATGGCTTTACCCTCTGCTCCCGCTTCCCTAGGGCTTTCCGTGGTCATCCCCGTCTACAACGAGGCGGAGAGCCTGAACGCTCTATCGGACCGTTTGATGCCCGTTCTTGAAAAGACGGGTCTTTCCTACGAGGTTATTTACACCAACGATGGAAGTAAAGACGCTTCTCTGAAGCTTTTAACAGAACTCCAAAAACGATATCCCAAGCATGTGCGCGTCATTGACTTCAGCGGTAACTATGGCCAACATATGGCCATCATGGCCGCCTTTTCCTTATCCCGAGGCGAGATCGTTATTAACCTAGATGCGGACCTGCAAAATCCCCCTGAGGAAATCCCGAAACTTCTTGAAAAGATGCAACAAGGCCACGACGTGGTGGGAAGTTATCGGCTTAAGAGGAAAGATCACAAGTGGCGCCATTGGGGGTCTCGTTTCGCTAACCATGTAAGATGGGTGCTCACCAAAACCAAGATGAGGGACCAAGGCTGTTTGTTCAGGGCCTATAGCCGTTCCATTGTGCAACAAATCACAGAGGGCGGGGAATCCTCCACTTTTATCCCCGTACTGGCCTGGAGGCTGGCAGAGAACCCCTGTGAGGTAGGATTGCGTCATGACGCCCGGACCAGTGGCGACTCTAAATACGGCATCTATGAACTTATCCGTGTGGCCATCGACCTGGCCACAAATTTTTCTCTTATTCCCATTCATATTTTCACCTTCTTCGGGCTTCTTGTCTCATCTTCCAGCTTCTTCCTGGTCCTCTACATGTTCTACCGCCGTCTAAAGTATGGCCCCGAAGCCCAAGGTGTTTTCACTTTGCTGGCCATCGTCATCTTTCTCATAAGCATCGTGGTGTTGGGTATTGGCATCATTGGGGAGTACGTGGGACGCACCTATCAAGCGGTCTGCCGGCGCCGTTACAGCATCCGCCGCATCATAGAGGATCCTTCCCTTGCCAGCGAGACCTCGCCCCCCCCTGGAGAGAAAGCATGACTAAAAACATCTTAATATTAGGCGCCAACGGTTTTATAGGCAGCTGGCTTACCCGTCATGTGCTAGAGCACACCGATTGGCAGGTTTATGGCATGGATCTGTCCAGCCATAAGCTGGAGGAGTGCCTGAGTCATCCCCGGTTTCACTTTTTCGAAGGTGATATAACGATCCATAAGGAATGGCTGGCCTACCACGTCAAGAAGTGTGATGTCATCCTGCCTTTGGTGGCCATCGCCAATCCCGCCCTCTACGTAACGCAGCCCCTGCGGGTATTCGAACTGGATTTTGAGGCCAACCTTCACATCGTGCGCCTGTGCGTACAGTACAAGAAACGCCTGGTTTTCCCGTCCACTTCTGAAGTTTATGGCATGTCTCCAGAGGAAGAATTTGACGAGGAAACCACCAACTTTGTACTGGGCCCCATCCATAAGCAAAGGTGGATATATTCCTGCTCCAAGCAAATGCTGGATCGTGTCATCTATGCCTATGGTATCCATAACCAGTTGGATTATACGATTTTCCGGCCCTTCAACTGGCTGGGTCCTCGCATGGATGATATCTATGCTCCCTCCGAGGGCAGCTCCCGCGCCATCGTCCAATTCATCAGCAATGTCCTGCACGGACGGCCCATCAAGCTGGTGGATGGCGGGACGCAGAGACGTTGTTTCACCTACATAGAAGATGCCGTCGCTGCCCTTGCGACCATCCTGGAGAACCCCGGCGGCTGTGCCACCCAGCGCATCTTCAATATTGGAAATCCCTACAACGATCTCCCCCTATCGGAAGCCGCCAAAATAGTCATCGAATGTATGGCTCAGTACCCGCTCTACAAGGAGAAGGCTCTAGCAACGAAAATTGAAACTATAGATTCGGCCGATCATTTTGGGAAACATTACCAAGATGTCCAAGCCCGGGTCCCCAGTATCAAAAATGCGCAAAAGTACTTGAAGTGGGAACCCCGCACGGATTTCAGGACAGCGGTCTTGAAAACGTTGGATTATCACTTGGTTGAAAATCCTCAGGAAACCCCCTAGAAATTGAGAAGGCAAAAGAGCGTCACACCATGAATGAAAATCCCCCGTCCTCAGCAAATCCTATAAAATCTAATAAACGCCAGCTCATAGCAGGTGCACTTTGTATGTTGGCAGCCGTTTTCTGCTTTGGGATTGGAAACGTGCTTGTGAAGATTGAATGTGAACGCATAAATGTCATGCAGGTAGTTTTTGCCCGCTGCCTTCTCGCTACTCTGTTCATGGTAGCCTATTTCGCCACAGGAAATAGGGCCTCATACTACCAAACTAAAAACCCAAAGCTTCAAATCCTTAGAGGGTTTATCGGCTTCATCAGCATGTCCACCCTTTTCATTTCCTTTGACTTATTGCCCATGATGGACGCCACAGCCATCAGCTTTGCGACCCCACTTTTTATTTCCCTGCTTTCGCTTCCCATGTTGAAAGAGCGCATGTCGCTTTCTCAATGGATAGCCATTTTCATAGGGTTTGCCGGCGTCATCGTTATCTGCAATCCTTCTGGGAATGTAACGGCCATGGGAGCAAGCGCCGCTTTCTTGTCCGCCATTATCGAAGCAGTGGTCATGATCATGTCCCGCCAGCTGGGAAAATATGACCGCCCTCTGACCTCAGTATTCTACCACGGTCTCGTCATAGCGCTTTTCTCTTCTTTTTTCATGCCCTTCGTCTGGACCTGCCCCACTTTCATAGATTTCATCTTTCTCATAGCCACAGCGGCTGTCTGCTGTGCCGGCCAGATATTCGTGGTTTACGCCTATAACCTGGCCCCTGCCTCCGTGGTAGCCCCTCTTCTTTACACACTCATCTTATGGGGAGCCCTGTTTGGCTATGTAATTTGGGGAGAAACTCTGACCGCCAACTTGATCTACGGCATGCCCGTAGTCATCCTAAGCGGTCTTTATGTCATTTACCAAGAATCGAGAAAAGTTAAAGAGACCACGGAACCCGTGTGACGGCACCTCAAGGGCCCTTTTCAAAGGGGGTCCAAGGATGTGTCCAAAGGCGCCATTTCGATGTGATGTTTATCGAAGGCCTTCTTGAGATGACGGAAGTACGCATCCGAGATATCAAGACGTTGCGAAGGCTGAATCTTTACCGTGCCCCTTAAAGTCACCCCACGTCCCCGCAGCGCCTTGATATGCGCCTGCAGGCTGTCTTCTAGAATGTATTTTCCAATAACCTGATCTTTGCGGGTTTTCTGCAAAGCCTCTTCCATAAGCTTTAGAGCCTTTTCCTGATCCGAGGCGTAGGAAATGGTAACCACCACCTGAAATTTGCTGTATATCCACTCGGTGGAAGTAATAAGTTTAATTTTGCTATAAGAGAAGGTGTGAACGAACCCTTCCATGTCTCGAATGGAGACACTATGCAAGTTAAGATACTCCACCGCGCCGCCTACGCCATCAATGCTGACCGGCTCGCCTTTGACAATAACGTTCCCCAAAACATAAGAGATGCCCTTAATAGCATCTTGAAAGATCCCCTGGCCCAACCACACAACCAGGGCTACAACTCCACCCAACCCGATAAGGACGTGTTTACCCTCAATGCCGCAGTAGTTCAGGATAATCGTGAAGGCAGGAACCCAGAAGAAGTAAGGCGTCACCGAACGCGTCATAATAAGAAAGGTCGAGAACCTTCCCCAGGACCTATTGGAAAGGTCTTCTTGGGTAGGCGCATTGGCGAGACTATCCACGAAATTTAACACCGAGTTTTTCACCACCATGGTCACCGCTAGGATAATTCCCACCACCACCGTCTTCTCACTGCCTTTTTGGACGGCTTTCATTATCTCTTGGTACAGGCTAGGGTCATACCACAAACGAGCCCCCACAACGATGCAAACGAAAATATAGGAAATGGATAGCACTCCTGCTAACAAGCGGTTGATGCCGAACATGACCTGTACCTTTCGAGAGAAGAAAGCATTGGAAAGTTTTTCCGCCAAATAAGAGATCGTGGAGTGCGTGAAGTCTCTCAGGGTGCACAATACCAGCGCGCTAGATGCCAGAAACAGATAATGAGCTTTCTTTACCCCCACCCATCCAAAAGAGTAAGCCAGCCACAGGATAAGGCTGCCGACAATCAAGAAATCACAAAAATAATACCAAAGCCTGCTGGACAGGAAGGCGTGGTCCTTGGATCCAGCGCCCGAGGGGCTGTTCTGCTTACGCAGCGACCTCTCAAGGTGCACTAGGAAAATGAAGAGGTTGGCCAGATAGAAATAAAAAACTGTCTTTACACCAAAAAATAAACTTGGAGACTTAAGGGTTAAGGCTTTGTGATGGGAAGCCAGAGAAAGGCTAGAACCCAAGGGTATAATGCACCCAAAAAACACCAGCAACAGGACCGTCAGAAGGCCAGACATGATAAGATAGGGAAACCAGTATCGGGCAAGAGAGGACAATTCGGCAGGGCCCTCTTCTGCCCTGGCGATAAAATAAGCCGCTTCTTTTAGAGGGTACCCCGTGGCAATCGTAAAGAAGCAGGCATTCAGCATAAATCCCAAGACCTGGGGTAACCCCAGAAGGCTACAAAGGCTCGCCCCCACCGCGATAAATACAATCCACGGCAGAAAACGGAAAAAAATCTGGTCTCTGTAGTCGGCGGGGCGAGAGGAGGGGTCCTTTTTGGTTCGGGTCTTGGGTTGTAAAAAATTTCTCACCATGCCGCGGCTAAACAATAAAGCTCCACACGACAGGGCGGTGATGAGCAAAAATCTTAAGATATAGGGGTTTTCAGCCGAGTTAAGTTTGGCAAGATAAGAGGAGCCTCCTTGTTTGTGACCCAAGACAACCAAAGGATCCTTCAGCAGAACCTTAAGCAAATCCAGTACGTAAAACAGGCCATCATGCAGGTCCCCAGAAAATTTATCCAGATTGCTACCAGCCTGCTGGACAGCCGCGGGCGGGTTCTCGATAAGTTGCTTTGCCTGCACCGCTGCAGATAGCGCAATATGTGGAACAAAAATGGTTAGCAACACCAAAAGAAAAAGCTTCATCGCACCCCCCAGAAGGCCTTTCGCCCCATGCTTTTTATTGCCTAGAAATTCCCAAAATCTTTCTCACTGTACTTGAGTTAAGAATCCTGAGCAAGGACGAAAGCCAGCCCTTGCAGCGCGCTCAACAAAGGCATGAGATTTTTTGAATTTCCCACCTCAGCTCTTGACTTTGCTGCCAGAAAATTGTCTATTACCTTAAATTTATCCCTTACCAAAGAACGCGGGAATAGCTCAGGGGTAGAGCACAACCTTGCCAAGGTTGGGGTCGAGGGTTCGAATCCCTTTTCCCGCTCCAATTTCCTTTTCAAAAACTTCTGCCAGCAACAGTTCTCCCGCCCGGGCCCTGTCTTAAAGGCTCTGCCTGCGACAAGGCAAGAACCGCCCTTGACTTTTGAGGCTTTGCCTCCTATAGATAAAAAGTCCCTCTGGGGCGGAGTAGCTCAGTTGGTTAGAGCGGCGGAATCATAATCCGTGTGTCGGGGGT
>CAYXFG010000004.1:1950-23180 GCA_964464225.1 uncultured Holosporaceae bacterium | reverse complement strand
ACATCATCCAGAAGCTCCTGCAGAAGTGCGACTACGAAGTTGAGAAGGCGCAGCGTGGCATAGTTTACATAGATGAGGTGGATAAAATCAGCAGGAAGTCTGAAAACCCCTCCATTACCAGGGACGTTTCAGGAGAAGGCGTCCAGCAAGCTCTTCTGAAAATGATGGAAGGGACAATCGCTTCAGTGCCCCCAGAGGGCGGTCGAAAGCATCCCCAACAGGATTTTGTCCAAGTGGACACCACCAATATCCTATTCATTTGCGGTGGGGCGTTTGCTGGGCTTGAAAAGATCATTGCAGCTCGGGGCGACTCTTCCTCCATTGGGTTCGGTGCAGACATCAAAAAAATAAAGGATTCCAAGGTGTCAGAGGTACTGAAAGGTGTCGAGCCGGAAGATCTTCTGAAATATGGTTTGATTCCCGAGTTCATCGGCCGCTTGCCGGTTCTAGCTACCTTGGAAGATCTAGATGAAAAAGCTCTGATCCGGATTATGGTGGAACCCAAAAATGCCCTGATCAAGCAGTATCAGGCGCTCTTCGAGATGGAAAACGGCAAGCTAGAATTTAAAGAAGAGGCTTTGAGGGCCATCGCCTCTCATGCGATCAAGCGGAAAACGGGTGCCCGGGGGCTGAGGTCCATCATTGAACATATCCTTCTAGACTATATGTTTGACCTACCGGATAAGGCGGACCCACGTCCTTTGGTAATTACCAAGGAAATTGTGGAAGCTGCCATGGCACCCAAGCTGGTAGAGTCTCCTCCCAAGCCCGCGGTCACGGTGAGCAAAAAAGCCATGGACGCTGCGAGCTAGACAGCCCAGGAAGATCAAGCGTGTCCTATTCTCAAAATACCTACCCCGTGTTGGCTTTGCGTGACATGGTGGTCCTGCCCCATGCCTCTGCTACTCTGTTCGTAGGTAGGCCCAAGTCCCTGGCCGCTGTTGATGAGGCCCTGAGATCGGCTGAAAAGAAAATTTTGCTGGTCTTACAGCGCTCATCTGATGTGGAAGAGCCAGGGCCCGACGATCTGTATAAAGTAGGAACTATCGGGCATATCACGCAAACGGTTAGCTTGGCAGATGGCTCTATTAAAATCCTGGCCGATGGTTTAGAGAGAGCTCGCGTCCAAAGCTATAACGACGAAGGTCCGTTCTTAGTCGCCAACGCCAGCACTTTTCATCCTACTATGGTGGATGAAGAGACGCTGTACGTGTTGGACAGAATCCTGATCTCCGAGTTTGAGCAATACGCCAAGTTTAATAAAAAAGCCACCCTGGACTTTTTGAATGACTTTTTGAAGAACAGCAACTATGAAAAAATCATAGATGCCATGAGTGTCCAACTGATGCTGACGCTCCCCGAGCGTCAAGAGCTTCTAGAAGCAGAGTTCATAAAAGATAGGATGGAATTATTGTTGGGTTTCATCCGGCGGGAGATAGAGTCTTTGCAGACAGAGGACAAGATCCGTCAGCGCATCAAATCTCAAATGAATAAAAATCACCGCGAATACTATCTGCAGGAGCAATTGAAGGCTATCCAGAAAGAGCTGCATTCAGAAGACGGCAAAGACGAGCTGACTGTTCTTGAAGACAAGGTAAAGGCGGCGGGCCTTTCAAAAGAGGCATCAGCCAAAGCCCGGGCCGAAATAAAAAAACTTAGACACATAAGTCCTTTATCGGCTGAAGCTGTGGTTATTCGCAATTACTTAGAGTGGCTTCTTGAGATACCGTGGAAAAGAGTAGCCTTAAAGCCCATCAAGCTGGATGAGGCGTCTGAACAGTTGGAGAGAGACCATTACGGGCTCGAGAAGGTAAAAGAGCGTATTCTTGAGTTTTTAGCCGTGCAGCAAAGAGTAGGGAAAATAAAAGGGCAGATCCTCTGTTTCGTGGGCGCGCCGGGTGTTGGGAAAACCTCCCTTGCTCGATCCATTGCCCAGGCCTTGAATCGTCCTTTCGTGCGTATGGCGTTGGGCGGCATGCGTGATGAGGCTGAAATCCGTGGCCACCGCCGCACTTATGTGGGAGCTCTCCCGGGCAAAATAATCCAAAACATGAAGAAGGCCAAGGCCACTAACCCCCTGTTTTTGTTGGATGAGATCGATAAAATGGGGGCCGATTGGCGAGGAGATCCGGCCTCTGCTCTCTTAGAAGTTCTTGACCCCGAGCAGAACAAGGCCTTCAACGATCATTACTTGGAAGTGGATTATGATCTATCCAACGTTGTTTTCGTAGCTACCGCTAATTCCCTGGACTTCCCGAAGCCCTTGCTGGATCGATTGGAAGTTATAAGAATAGAAGGTTATACAGAGCAGGAAAAGCTTAATATCGCCCTCCAGTATTTGATGCCTAAAAAAAAGGCTGAAGTGGGGCTTTTGGACACAGAGTTAGAAATCTCTGCCCCGGCGCTTTTAGAAATCATCCGTTCCTACACCCGGGAAGCAGGAGTCAGAAATTTAGAGAGAGAAATCGCTAAAATATGCCGCAAGGTGGTTACCCAACTGGAACAGAAAAAGGCCTCAAATATAAAGATCATGCCGGAAAATTTGTCAGTTTTCTTGGGGGTTCCTCGCTACAAGTTCGGCTGCCCGGATATGGAACCACAAGTGGGGGCCACCACGGGTTTGGCTTGGACTGAAGCGGGAGGGGATCTTCTCACCATCGAGGCCGTCAAATCCCGGGGCAAGGGGAAAATTACAATTACGGGGAAGTTGGGTGAGGTGATGAGGGAGTCGGTGCAAGCGGCTTTCAGTTATGTAAAATCCAGGGCCTCTTTCTTCGGTATTCCCGCCCAGAAACTATCTCAGGTTGATATCCACGTGCATGTGCCGGAGGGTGCCACACCCAAAGATGGGCCATCGGCTGGTATAGCCATTGCTACCTCCTTAATATCCTCCCTGACAGGCATACCGGTTTCACCTTCGGTTGCCATGACGGGGGAGATCACCTTAAGAGGACACGTGCTGGGGATCGGTGGACTTAAGGAAAAGCTATTGGCGGCCCTACGTGGCGGGATTAAAACAGTTTTGATCCCCAAGGACAATATGAAAGACCTGGTGGATGTTCCACAGGTTGTGAAGGATTCTCTCAAGATTGTGGGTGTTTCTCGGTTGGAAGAGGTGCTTTCTCTGGCGCTCTTGACCCCTCTGGTGCCTTTGGACGAAGGAGAAGAAGTTTTTCACCTAGAGCCGTCCTCACCACTGGGGAGCTCCAAGTTCTCAAGCTCTCTGCCTCTGTCTCCAGGTAATCGTCAATAAAAGCTTTTCCTGTTGGGTTCAGGTCTGGCATGCTCAGCGCTTTGAAAAAGAAGCCTTGCAGGGGTTGAATTTTTTTCTGACTGAGGTAGTGTTTACTTGAGCTGATCCCTTGCTTCAACAGTACAAAAGAGCAGGGAGAAAGCAGTTTTAACTTGGGGATTAAGAATGTCTGTTAAGCTTACAGCTTTAACGAATGGGGTGAGAGTTGTCACGGATGCGCTGCCGCACGTAGAAACTGCAGCCCTCGGGGTGTGGGTAGCCGCAGGTTCCCGTCACGAAACTCTTCAGAACAACGGCGTAGCTCATTTTCTTGAGCATATGGCTTTTAAAGGGACAAGCCATCGTTCTGCCTACGAGATAGCTCGGGCCGTGGAAGCTGTGGGAGGGTATCTTAATGCTTACACAGGCCGTGAGATGACATGTTATTACGCTCGGGTTTTAAAGCAGGACGTTGGTCTGGTGATCGATATCTTGGCGGACTTGCTTCAGTATTCTCTTTTCGATCCTTCTGAAATCTTTAAGGAAAGAGAAGTCATCTTGCAGGAGCTTAACCAATCCCATGAAACACCTGATGACATTGTTTTTGATTATTTTCAAGAAGCCGCTTTCCCTCACCAGTCCATGGGTCGTCCTGTCCTGGGATCAGAGAAAACCGTGAAGTCCATGCGCCGGGAATCTTTGCTTCAGTTCATGAGCCAGCACTATAAGCCTTCTCAAATTGTTTTCTCGGCGGCTGGTAATATAGATCATGAGGCTATCGTTGATCGTCTAGAAGCGTCTTTGGTCGCTCTCCCAGAGGAGGGGGCTTGCCTTCAGGAGGCGGCGCTCTACAAGGGGGGAGAAAGAAAAGAGGATCGTGACCTCGAGCAGCTTCACTTAGTCTTGGGC
Organism: uncultured Holosporaceae bacterium; assembly: GCA_964464225.1. GTDB lineage: Bacteria > Pseudomonadota > Alphaproteobacteria > UBA7879 > UBA5542 > CAYXFG01. The sequence continues at coordinate 19,039 of CAYXFG010000004.1, read as the reverse complement.
TTTGAAAGCGTGCCTTGTGGCCACCCTGATTTTTATGCAAGCTCTCTTTACTCCACCATCCTGGGCGGTGGAATGTCTTCACGACTTTTTCAAGAGGTTAGGGAAAAACGTGGCCTGGTTTATTCCATTTATTCTTTCTGCTCTGCCTATCGGGATGCAGGCTTGATGGGGGTCTATGCGGGTACGGGGAAAAAAGATGTGCAAGAGCTGGTGCATGTTCTTACGAACGAGTTACATAAATCTACCTACACCTTGACCGCTCAAGAGCTGGACCAATCTAAGACGCAGCTGAAAGCTAGCAGTTTGATGAGCCTGGAGAGCATGTCATACAGGGCGAAATCGTTGGCTCACCAGGTGTTTAGCCTAGGGAAACCGTTAGCTACGAAAGAGCTGGTGAAAAAAATAGATGACGTTACACTTGACCAAGTCCACAGATATGCTGAGAAGGCGCTGAAAACTCCCTTGACTCTGGCAGCCGTAGGCCCCTTGAAGAATCTAAAGAGCGCTTCAGATATCCAGGTGCATCCTGCTTCATGAGAGAAAGGAGGCCGCGGGCCTGCGAAATCTTTCGGGAAATTCAACTTCTAAATGCAAGAGGAGAAAAAGCAGGCTCTTTTCTCACTGCGAGGGTTTTATAGTCGGTTTTTCTAATGGATTCCCAGGGTTTTTGGTGGAAATGGAATTGACTAATGTCCCAAAACAGTTTTTAGTAGATATAGGCTTAATTTTTTAAAACTAACAGCAAAAGAGGTTATAAAGTGAATAAGAATGAACTTGTTTCTGCCGTGGCGCACGACGCTGGCTTATCGAAAACCGCGGCTACCAAGGCAGTGGACGCGGTGTTTGACGGGATCACCCATGCTCTTAAGCGCGGAGAAGATGTGCGATTGGTGGGCTTTGGAACATTTTTGTGCATAGAAAGAAAAGCCACACAGGGCAGAAATCCACGCACAGGCGAAAAGATCAAAATTTCTGCAGCTCGTCTTCCAAAATTCCGTGCGGGCAAGGGCTTAAAGCAAGAAGTGTCGTCTAAGTCCAAATAAGACCTTTCATTTCTAAAACATCTTTTTAAAAAACTTCTCTGGATGTTCATTTGGAGAAGTTTTTTATTGCCTGGGGGAAGCCTTAGTTAAAGGGGCTAAGTTCTTGCTTGCCCCAGCATTCATGGGTATGATCTCTTAAACCACCTGAAGGAGACCCCTGTGTACGAACTTCCCTTATTAACTCAAATGGCCAACGCTATACGAGCACTCAGCATGGACGCCGTTGAGAAGGCCCAGTCGGGGCATCCGGGTCTGCCCATGGGGATGGCCGATGTGGCTACAGTTTTGTACGCAAAGTTTCTAAAGTTTAACCCCCATGACCCTTCTTGGCCTAACCGGGACCGTTTCGTGTTATCGGCGGGCCACGGGTCCATGTTACTTTACAGCCTTCTTTACCTGACAGGTTATGAGGGAGTGACTCTAGAACAGATCCAAAAATTCCGACAGCTAGGAAGCCGCACCGCCGGCCATCCCGAGTATGGTCATTGTCCTGGTGTGGAGACCACCACGGGGCCTCTGGGCCAGGGTCTGGCAAATGCCGTGGGAATGGCCATAGGGGAAAGATCTTTACGCTCACTCTACGGCGCGGATCTGGTCAATCATAAGACAATAGCTTTGGTGGGAGATGGGTGTCTTATGGAGGGCATTTCCCAAGAGGCCATTTCGTTTGCAGGCAGCCAAAGGCTGTCTAATCTTATCGTCTTGTTTGATAACAATCATATTACCATTGATGGCGATACGCGCCTCGCAACTGTGGAAGATCACATCCATCGCGTGCAAGCGTGTGGTTGGAGGGCCATTGGTATTGATGGTCACGACCCGTCAGCCATAGAGGCTGCTTTAGAAGAAGCCTATGGCTCTGACGCACCTACCTTTATAGCATGCAGGACTCTCATTGGGTTTGGCGCTCCTACCAAGGGTGGCACAGAAAAGGCCCATGGGGCCCCGCTGGGGGCTGAAGAGGTCAAGCAGGCAAGGATAAGACTGGGATGGACGCACCCGCCCTTTGAGATCCCGGAGGTGCTTCTAGATAAGTGGCGTACTCTTTGGACCCGATGCAGAGCCTCATACGAAAGCTGGGAGGCCCTGTTCTTAGGGGAAGCTGGGGGTGCTTTAAAGGAGCGCCTTGACAATCAACTTCCTGCAGGGCTTTCAAAGTCTATTAACTCTTTCAAATCTCAAGCCGTGCATTCTGCGCCCGCGGAGGCTACCCGGCAAAGTTCGGAGCGCGTCCTTAACGTCGTGGCTCCCCTGTTGCCCCAGCTTGTGGGAGGGTCAGCTGACCTCACAAGTTCCAACAATACAAGGGCAAAAGACATGAGCAGCCTAAGTGCCCAAAACCCCCAGGGTCGTTATATCCATTACGGCGTTCGGGAGCACGCCATGGGAGGCATAATGAACGGGTTGGCCTTGTATGGAGGGTTTATCCCCTATGGCGGCACTTTTCTGGTGTTTTCTGACTACTGTAGGCCAGCCATCCGCCTGTCAGCCTTGATGAAGCAGAGGGTTATTTACGTCATGACCCACGACTCCATCGGCTTGGGGGAAGACGGACCTACCCACCAACCCATAGAGCATTTGGCGAGCCTAAGGGCGATTCCACGCCTGAATGTCTTTCGTCCTGCTGACGCTGTGGAAACTGCGGAATGTTGGCAGCTGGCCCTTGAGTCGCTGCACGGCCCTTCGGTTCTGGCCCTTAGCCGGCAGACTCTCCCCACAGTGCGCACGCTGGATTCAGGGGATAATCTTTGCGCGCGGGGAGGTTATGTTTTGAGGGAAGAACAGGGGGCTGCCCTCACGCTGATGGCTACGGGTTCTGAAGTTAGTTTGGCTCTGAAGGTAAAAGAATGCTTGAGCCTGCAAGGCATAGCAGCACGTGTGGTTTCCATGCCGTGCACCCGCCTCTTTGAGTTGCAGACCTCTGCTTACAAGACAGAGGTGCTGGGGGACGTCTTGCGGGTATCCATAGAAGCTGCTTGTGCGACGGGCTGGCGTTCTTACGTGGGAGACTCAGGTTTAAGCGTTTCTCTTGAGGACTTCGGGGCGTCTGCCCCAGCCCCTGATCTGCTTTCTCATTTCGGGTTTACGGATAAAGCGATTTCACGTACCATCCTTTCGCATCTTTCCGAAAAAAGAGGGAAAAACAAATGAAGAAAGTTCGTGTAGCCATCAACGGTTTTGGCCGCATTGGGAGACTGACCCTGCGCGCTCTTTGCGAATCAGCCCGCGAGGATATTCAAGTGGTGGCTGTTAATGACTTGGCCGATGTCAAAGAGGCTTTCCATCTTTTTAAATGGGACTCTGTGCACGGGCCGTATAAGGGGGAGCTTGCATACGACAACACCTCGCTGACTATCGCGGGCCGCCAAATAAAAATGTTTTCCGAGCCTAACCCCAGCCTGCTTTCATGGCGAGATCATGATATCGATGTGGTTATGGAATGCTCCGGTCGTTATGTGGACCGGGAGGGCGCTGGACTTCATCTAGAGGCTGGCGCACGGAAGGTGTTGATTTCTGCTCCTGCCAAAGGTGAAGACCGCACGGTGGTCTACGGGGTCAACCACACTGCCTTGAAGGAAAGCGATGTTATTGTGTCCAATGCCTCTTGCACAACGAATTGCCTGGCCCCTGTGGTTTATGTGCTGGATAGTGAGATAGGCGTGCAGCGTGGCTACATGACCACCATTCATTCCTACACCGGTGATCAACGATTGATTGACACAGCTCACCCTGATCTCCGCAGGGCGCGTGCTGCCGCCTTGTCCATGATCCCTACTTCTACTGGGGCAGCCACGGCGGTTTCTTTGGTTTTACCTCATCTAAAGGGAAAATTGGCCGGCACAGCCATACGGGTGCCCACACCTAATGTGTCCGTGGTGGACTTTGTCTTCGTAGCTTCGCGCCCTACTTCGGCTGAGGAGATTAATCAAAGCATGATTCTTGCGTCGCAGGGAAAGCTTAAGGGTATAGTGGGGGTGAGCAAGGAACCCCTGGTTTCGGTGGATTTTAACGGGAACCCTCATAGCTCAGTCTTTGACGCGACGGAGACCTCGGTGGTGGAGGGCACCTTGTGTCGGATTTTAGCTTGGTATGATAATGAGTGGGGGTTTGCGCACCGCATGTTGGATACGGCTTCCTATATGGGAAAAATCTAAGAGAAACTTATGTCTGAGAAAAAAATCATCTCCCAAAATCGTCGTGCAAGACACGATTTTAGCATTTCTGAGCAACTTGAGGCAGGTATCGTGTTGCAAGGTAGCGAGGTTAAGTCTCTGCGTCTGGGTAAGGCTAATCTGACGGATGCTTTCGCAGAACACAGAGGTGGAGAGCTTTGCCTTCTTAATCTTCATATAGAAGAGTACAAAGGGGCAAACCAATTCAATCATGAGCCTCGGCGTCCCCGCAAACTTCTGTTGCATGCAAAAGAGATACGCAAGCTATCGGGTGCCATTCAGAGGAAAGGCTACACCTTATTAGCCCTTTCCCTGTATTTTAACAAAAGGGGGATCGCTAAGGTGGAGTTAGGTCTTGGTAAAGGGAAGAAACTCCACGACAAGCGTGCCGCTGAAAAAGAGAGGGACTGGGGGCGCCAAAAGAGCCGGCTCCTAGGAGCAGGGGGCTAGAGGGGAATCTAAAAAATCTGCTAGATAGATGGCCATAAAAAAACAGGGCTGTTGCCCTGTTTCTTATTTTCTCCCTCCTAAGAGGGCACTCAGTTTGTTGTTACAGCGTTAAGGCCTTGTAATTGTGCCAGGCGCTCTCTCGGTGTTCTTGGGGATTGCGTTGTCCAACTCGTTCCACTCAAACCCGGGATCTGTGATGGTAAAGTTATCGCCATCTGGGGTCTCGCATGTGCATCCCTTTGCATTGCTTACCTCGGAAGGTGAATATTTGAAGCCGCGGCCCTCACAGGCTTGCCGGCAGTGCTTTTGTTGCATTGCAGTCATACCGTACACCTTGCGACCCTTTGCGGATTCACAGGACGTCAGAAGGCTCGCAATCGCTAAAACTGATAGAGTTAGTACTGACTTTTTCATTAAAATTCCTCCGTTTGAGTCTTGTAATCTCTTACAAGACCACTATCTCATTCCAAAAATACCCCGTCAACTCATTTATTCAAGGATTTCCCAAGAGATGCTTTCCTGCAACAGAAAGGAAGGGGGGTGCATGAGGGAGGACCCAGAGGGCGGGGCTTAGAGCAGGCGGCGTCCGCTGGTGATTACATGCGGTCAGGGGCCGAAAAGCCCAGAATCTCTAAAAGATCTTCCAGTACGCGTAAAGTCTGAACACACAAAAGGATGCGCCTGCCTTTCACTTCGCTGTTTTCTTCAGCCAGGATGGGGCAATTTTGATAAAAGCGGCTGAATTTTTGGGCCACTTCGAAAGCATAATCACACAAGATATGAGGCGACATGCGTTCGTAAGCCCACTTCACATGATCCGCGCCATTAAGAAGAGTCAAGGCCAGCCCGCGCTCGGGAGCAGAGAGGGGCTGCTCCGCAGACAGATGAAGAGGCGGCGGTGGTGCTTTCTCCAGAATAGATTTCAGCCTGACGACTGCATATAAAAGGTAAGGTCCTGTCTTGCCCTCGAAGCTCATAAACTTATTAAGATCAAATTGGTAGCTCTGGAGAGGGTTGTGCTGAAGGTCGGCAAATTTTAAAGCAGCAATTCCTACTTTCTCAGCGATTTGGCGCTTTTGAAGAGGGTCGAGCTCAGAACAAAAACCTGTAGCCTCAAGCTTTGCCTCCGCCTCGTCGATCACTAAGTCGATCAACTCTTCAAGCCTCATGGCGCCCCCCTGACGGGTTTTAAAGGGTTTGTTGTCGGGCCCGTTCATGGTTCCAAAGCCGATAAAATCGGTGCATACCTTGTGGCCCGCCATGGCTGCTGCTGTAAACACTTGGTCAAAGTGAAGCTTTTGGCGGGCATCCACCACGTAAATAACCCTTTGAGCTTTGAATTTATGGATCCGTTCCCACAGAGTGGCGAGATCGGTGGTAGCGTACAAATATCCGCCGTCACTTTTCTTCAATAGGATAGGAGGCATCTCCTTCTTTGCAGAAAGTCCCAGAGGCAAAATAAGGGCCCCCTGGTCCACTTGGGTTAGACCTTTGTCCTCCAGTTCTTTCAGAAGAGCCGGCACTTGGTCTTGATAACGGCTTTCGCCGAACCACTGGTCAAAGTCTACAGAGAGTTTAGAGAAATGGGTTTTTATGTCGTGTACGGACAGGTCCACGATATGTTTCCACAGGGCGCGGTAGCCGGGATGGCCATTTTGCAGCAGACACGTTATGAGGCGTGCTCTCTCAGCTAGCTGTGGATCTTGTTTGCATCGAGCAGACATGAGGGGATACAGTTCTTGCAGCTGGGGGAAGCTAAGGTCAGGGATGTCTGGATAAGGAGCGGAGGCTGGCTCTTTGAAGTAGGGCCATTGCGGGTGTTGTTCTTGAAGCCCTAGAAGGACCATTCCTATTTGTGTGCCCCAGTCGCCAAGGTGGACATCGGCTATGACCTTGTGGCCCATGAAACGACACAAGCGCTTTAAGGTTTCGCCTATGATGGCTGACCTTAAGTGGCCCACATGCATGGGTTTCGCAACGTTGGGGCCTCCATAATCCAAGATTATTGTTTGGGCGGGTGCGTCCGGGTGCGGAGGTTGTAGAGAGATTGCGCTGTTGAGGGCTGAAATCAATGCATGTTCTCGGAGTCGAAAATTAAGGAACCCCGGGGAGGAAATGGAAACAGTCGCGAAAGGGCACAGGGGGTCTACATAGTCCTTTATCTTCTCAGCCACGGCACGGGGCCCCACCCCCGTCTTTACGGAAAGGGCGCCATTGAACTGGTAGTCTGCTAGATCAGGACGGTTAGAAATTTGAACCCCTTCTTTGGGGGGCTCAAATCCCAGGTGTGCGTAGGCTTTTTCTATGAGAACGTTAATCTGCTCTTTAAAGCTCATAAACGTGGGATCCTTGGTTTAGAACAGAGAGACTCTTGTGCGTTCTTACCCTGGCACTAGAGCCTGAGGATACTAACGTGAGTAGAACTCAATCACTAGATTAGGCTCCATCTGCACAGGGTAAGGAACATCAGCCAATTTTGGTGCTCTTATAAACTTACCCTTCAAAGCCTTGGGATCTACTTCCATGTAATCCGGAGTTTCTCGTTCAGGAGACTGGATAGCCTCAAGAACCAGAGGCATCTGTTTCGATTTGTTGCGGACTTCGATCACATCGCCATCCCGGACCTTGTAGGAGGCTATATTAACGCGCTTCCCATTAACCAACACGTGACCGTGATTTACGAATTGCCTGGCTGCAAAGACGGTAGGAACGAAACGGAGCCTGTAAACGACCGCGTCCAAGCGTCTTTCCAACAGCTCAATTAGATTCTCTCCGGTATCCCCAGCCCGTCGCGAAGCCTCGGCAAATAGAGTTCTAAACTGTTTTTCTCCAATGTTACCGTAATATGACTTAAGCTTTTGCTTGGCGTGGAGTTGCAGGCCATAATCCGTGGTCTTCTTGCGCGCTTGCCCATGTTGACCTGGAGCGTACTCCCGTGAATTGACAGGGCTTTTGGGGCGGCCCCATAGGTTTACCCCTAGCCGCCGGTTGACTTTGTATTTGGTTTCTAAACGTTTACTCATTCAAGGTTATCCCAGGATCATATACATATAAAAAGACATAAACAACGTGCCGCTCTCGCCGTTTAAATGAACAGGGAACATATACCGCATTACCAAGATGACTGTCAATTTTTTATTTGCAGGGCTGCGAAATGGCTTTACATCGGGAGCCATATTATTATATGTTTGGAGTTAGATAAATCATTTGGGGGTAATCTTTAAGATGTTAAAACTATTTTCGACCTTTATAATTGCGCTAGCCCTTATATCTTGTAAATGCAACCGAAAGAGTTGCGAGATGGAAAGGCTGGCAGAGTCACAAGCTTATAAAGACTGTCAAGATGGGCTCAATAAGGGCAAAGGCTTGGTTGACGCTCAGGGAAATGTCTACGTGATAGATCGCGTGTATTTCGGCTTTGATCGGTACAATCTAACGGATGCTGCTCGAAAGACCTTGGACGAACAGTCTGTCCTTTTGAGAGATAAGCCGGACATGAAGGCTGTTATCACGGGACATTGTGACTACAGAGGAGGCCGGGAGTACAATATTGCTCTGGGCGCCAAGCGTGCCAATGCGGCCAAAGATTATTTAGAGACGCGCGGTATTTCATCATCGAGATTTGAAGTTATTAGCAAAGGCAAGGATGACCCCGTAGTCCTGGGGTCGACTCCAGAAGCCTGTGCACAGAATCGTGTAGCTATATTGTCCTAGACGGGGTCTTTTTAGATAAGAGCACAACGGTTTTTTTTGATACACAGCCTTTAAGGGAGGGGTGCCCATTCTGGGGACCCCTCTAATTTTTTGCACTCTCCCACTCCAGAAGACTTAAATTACTGAAATTTTCAAGTAGAAAAATACTACAGAATTCTCATGCCATACAACCTAAGCGTCATGTGCGGCATCCCTTCTTAGTTCCCTGAGGTATTAGAGAAAAAAAACGTCTTTTTAAACTAGCTATAAATCGGCTTTCCTGAACTAAATACTCCCTTGAGAACCAACAAAAATTGCCATGGTTTGCGAAACTTGAGGAGGAAATTTTCCAGTATGAATATCGGCAGATGGGTGTGTTACTTTTCCAGGTTAAAACAAGAGAGATTAATCAAGTCCCTGGAAGATGAATTCTTCTTCATTTTGATGGAACGTCGTACTGCTCAGGAAACAGAACACCCTCGATTCATTTTGAGGTATGAGCGCCTGTCGGCTGAAATCCATGGGGCGCTCACGCGTTATCATTTTGAGGAGGATTTGGTGGACTATTTAGTGAATTTGGATACGTTCATATGCTCTCTTAGAACTGAGCTGGAGTCTTGCCCTCAGGACATGAGAGAAATCCTTGTGACACCTAGCGAATCAAGGAGCACACCGCAGAGCTCATCCTTGCAACACTAGGGAAATTTTGGTAACTTTGTTCTACAAATGTTCGTGTTTTGTTCTATAAATGTTCGAATAATATAAGGTTAGGGGTTTGCGTGTAGAGGTGACTAGAGGTTACAACGGTCCAGCCCAGTCCATAGACATTTTTATCGGCAACAGAATCCGTGAGAGTAGGATAAGGCAGAACTGGACTCTTTTTGAGATGTCTGAGAAGCTAAACATTTCTCATCAACAATTGCAAAAATATGAGCAAGGCGTTACTCGGGTTACTGCCGCCTTTCTTTTCGAAATTGCAACTTTGTTGAGTATATCTCTTAATTCATTTTATGAGGGGTATGATACAAACAATAACTACGATAAAATTTCCACAGTAAGGACCCAGCCTCTCAACCTTCTGCTTGTGGAAGACGACCCTACCGATGAGCTTTTTATCCGAGAAACTATTGTACAAAGCCGTCAGCCCACCAATATTTTTTCCATGCACGATGGCGAGCAGCTTCTTTCTTTTTTAAGAAACCGAACTGGAACGAATCGGTTTCCCAGACCAGATCTTATTTTCTTGGATTTGACCTTGGCCCGGAAAGCTGGGCTTCATGTTCTTAAAGAAATCAAGCGTGACCGACATATCCAGGATATTCCTGTCATCACGCTTTCTCACACCACAGAACGCAAAGTTATGATGGATTGTTACCAGAATCAGGCCAGCGGATTCATCAGAAAAGCTTTTGGTTCCCCGGAGTTTGAAGAGCAAATTACAAAAACCATCGACTATTGGTCCCGTATTTGTCTGCCTAATATGTAGGAATCCCTCTCACAGAGCCCCGCGTTCCCTCTGCGGTCTCTAAGCCAAAGGGAAATGACTTAAGCTCTTCCAAAAAGAATTGGCCGATCCCCACCTGCTTTTCCCAAGAGAGAAGATGTCCGACTATCCTGCCTTCTTTGTAAAGGTTCCTATCTCCGAGACTGGCAGGGAGCTCTGATTCGAAAAAGACAGAAAACAAATTTTTACGGATTTCTCCTACATATTTCGTGCGGGAGGTAAGCTCTTGGCCCAGGTAGCACCCTTTATTCCAGCTTATGGCAGGGAGGTCCTGCATCCTATTCTCTAGGGGAATAGATTTTTCCGGGAGCAGCTCCCAGGGAGACTCGGGTATGCAATGGAAAAGACGCTTTTCCTTGTAAAGATGAGCCTGACCATAAGAGAGCTCCAGATGACTAAGGTCGCCCATATAAAGACGCCCCATAACAGACGACCTGGGGTCTTGAAAAAGAATACCTTCCTCAGATCTCCTCAAGATCTGTCCAGGACTTGGGAGAGGGCCCTCAGTATAGGAGAGATCGGCTGCAATCCCCCAACCGTTGAGCTTCTCAATTTCAAAGGGGCGCCCTAGCCGGTAAAAGGATAAGAGATGCATGAGCGCCCCCTCTTGCGAGACAGGCACGAGCATGTAAAAAGAATCCTCAGAGGGGAGGAGGATAAGGTCAGACAGGCACCGCCCCTTGGGGGTTAGTATCAGGCTGTAAAGTGCTCTGCCTTCGACGTTATCGCCCAGGTCCTGTGTCAACAGACCTTGGAGGTAATCCAGAACGTTCTGTCCAGAAATTTTCAGGAGGGAGCGATGTTCTAGATGGATCCACATTGACGTCTCATTCTCTTGTCTGCATGATAGGCCGATGAACATCCTTTTTATTACCTCAACTCACCTGGGGGACGCAATCCTGTCCACGGGCCTTTTATGCACATTAATGGAAAAGTACCCTTTTGGGGAGATCACTGTGGTGTGTGGGGCTGTGCCCGCTCCTTTATTCCAAGAAGCGCCTGCGGTCAAAAGGGTGATCATTTTGAATAAGAAGCCCCTGTCGGGTCACTGGTTTGCTGTTTGGAAACAGGTGGTGAAGACGAGATGGGAAGTGATTGTAGATCTGCGTGGCACCCTTCTGTGTGCGTTCTTGCGGTCGAGACTGAAGTACGTTTTCTCGGCTCCAAGGAATCTTCATGGTCGGCGGATGCCGAAAGTAGATCAATTAGCCTCCCTTTTAGGGCTTTCCAAGGCCCCCTGGAACCGCCTTTGGTGCACTGCTATTCAAGATCAAGAGGCGGGTGGCTATCTGCCAGAAGGCCCGTTTTATGTGGCTCTGTCGCCCACAGCCAACTGGCCCCCCAAATCATGGCCACTTGACTCGTTTGTGGAGCTCATGTGGCGGCTTGTTCAGGATAAAATACTGCCCAACCCTAGATTTCTAATCTTGGGCAGTCGCTCCCAGCGTCCGGAGGTGGACTTTTTATTCGAAAAGGGGCCGCGGGATCACCTGATAGATCTTATGGGAAAACCCTCGCTGCCCGTCTTGGCGGCGTGTATGAAAAGGATTCATTTGTTCGTGGGCAATGATTCCGGCCTGATGCATATGGCGGCCACCATGGGAGTGGAAACAATAGGTCTTTTTGGGCCGTCCTCAGCGGAGGTTTATAGGCCATGGGGGCCGCGTGTCTCTTGGCTTGAGGTTCCCGGTACTTACGAAGAAGCTTTTAAGGGGGCCTGCCGGGGTGAGGTCGTTCTGGACAAGATCAAGCCAGCAGAGGTGGCTGATCACATTTATCAAAGGCTTTCTAAAAGCAGCTTCTGATGGCTGTTATGGGCTTCTGATTGTAAAGAATATCGTGAATTATCTGGCAAAGGGGCATGGGCGAATCGTAAGTTTTCGTCAGAAGAGGGATGACGCGAGCTGTATCCACGCCTTCGGTGGTGGTTTTCATTTCTTGTATCGTTTTCTGGACTGATCCATAAACCGCCAACAGTGCCCCAAAACGAAAATTTCTAAGCTCGTGGTGTGAACAGCTGAGGATGAGATCTCCTATGCCTGCTACAGAAGAAAACGTGAGCGAAGATCCCCCCATATGAACCCCCATGTCTTGGATTTCTTGGAAGCCTTTGGTCAGGAGCAAAGCTTCTGCATTCTTTCCAAGGTCCAGGCCTCTGGCAAGTCCGCAGCCGATGGCTACCACGTTCTTTAAGGCACCTGCCACTTGGACACCGATTAGGTCTGGACTAGGATAAAGCAAGAAATTGGGGTGGCCTAGGGCTTTTGCAATAATTTCAAAATCATGAGGTTTCTCGTGCGCCACCACAGCTGCACTTAGCTGCCCTTCTTCCACCCCTTTTGCAAAGTTGGGGCCAGAGAGCACCGCCACGGCCTGACGGGGCAAATGCTTTTTCACCAGCTGAGACAAGAGCTTTCCCGTGGAAGTCTCGATACCTTTGGAGGCAATGACCACAATGGCTTTAGAGGCAATATGCGAGGCAATCAGGGGCAAAACTTGTTCATATACAGGGGCAGGGAAGGCCAGTACCAATACATCTGATTCCTTTAACATCTCTTTATCAGAGCTAAAATTCAGGCCTTGCCTTGTGGAGCGCCCTTGATCCAGGCTGCGGATTTCATCGGGGAACATACTGAAAACAGTTGTTTTGGCGCCCGCTCGAGCCCCCGTCTTTCCCAGGGCGCTTCCCCAGGCACCCGCGCCTACAACTATCACACGCAACATAAATCTTCTCTTTCTTCAAAAGCGCCAGTATACTGTGTTCATTCGATTTTATGAACTAAAATAAAATGGCCCTGGATAATCTTACTTACTTTATCGTTGCCCTCATCTTATTCTTGTTCTCTGCATTTTTATCTGCAGCTGAAACGGCTCTTACCGCTTTCTCCAGGCCCCGTATCCACAGGCTGGCAAAAAGAGGTAATGCCAGCGCCAAGACCCTGGAGGGCATCACACAAAATATGAACCATGTGATCGGCAGCGTTCTCATAGGCAACAACATAACAGACAATTTTGCTACCTTTTTGGCCACAGCTGTCTTTATCAAGATTTTCTCCGAGACTGAGGCCTTCATCGCCGTGTCGATTATGACCTTCATTATTATCGTCTTTTTCCAAGTAGTTCCAAAAATGTATGCCATCACCCACTCGGAAAAGCTTGTTCTGTTGACCGCTTCCTTTATACAAACCATCTTGAAAGTCCTGAGCCCCCTCATGCATGTGGTGCAATGGATTGCTGAAAAGCTTTTTTCGGTGTTCGGGGGAAGCTTGGCCCAGGTGGACCACTGGTCGGGGGCCCTGGAAGAGCTGCGTAGCGCCATTGATCTTCACAGCAAAGAGAAGCTTCAGAGAGAAAGTGTGATGCTTCACAACGTTCTGGACTTGGACCGTGTGGCGGTTAAAGAGATCATGATTCATAGATCAGATGTGGAGATGATAAACGCAGGCCTTCCTTTTAAGGAAATTTATAATCAAATTCTGAAGAGCCCCTATAGTCGTCTCCCTGTGTGGGAAGACAGCCCAGAAAACATTGTGGGCATTGTCCATATAAAAAAGCTTCTTCTGGAGGCAGAGAAAGCCAATGCCTTCCAGGCAGATTTGGATATAAGAAAGATCTGCGTGAAACCCCGTTTTGTACCAGAGTCCACTCCTCTCTTGCACCAGATGCAGGCCTTCAAGCTGCAGAGAAGCCACTTGGCCGTTGTTATTGATGAATATGGCTCTTATTCTGGGATTGTTACTCTGGAGGATATTTTAGAAGAAATTGTAGGAGAGATTTCTGATGAGCATGATCTCGCTAATAGTTGTATCCAAATGACGACTGAAGGGGATTATCTCGTGGAAGGCACGGTCACCATAAGGGATTTTAATCGGCATTTCCATCTTGAGATCCCCGATGAGGATTTTTCTACTATCGGTGGCCTTCTGGTCTTTGAAAGTCGCCACATTCCTCAGGTGGGGGAATGCTACAGGTTCTACAATCTACACTTCACTATCCTTCGCACCGAACATAATCAGATCACGCTTGTAAAAATTAAGCTTGAGAAACAGGCAGTGAGGTAGAGCTTTCATGAGGGAGTTTCTCGAGAAAATCCTGAACTTTCTTTTGCCCCCTCAGTGCCCTTTCTGCCGTTCCATTGTAAGCTCTTATGCTTGTGTATGTGGTGCGTGTTGGAGTAAAATGAACTTTATATCCAAGCCCTGTTGTTCTCAGTGTGCACGCCCCTTTGATTATGGAGAAGAAGCAGCCTTGCTAAAGTGTGGGCTTTGCTTGGAAAAAAATCCTTTCTACAAAATGTCTCATGCAGCTTTTTTATACGACGACTTTTCCAAGCGCCTTATTTTGTCTCTCAAACATGGAGGTGCTCTTCACCTGGCACCCCTCATTGCAAAGTGGATGGTGCATGGAGCCGGAGAGATTTTGAAAGATGCGGACTATCTGGTGCCTGTTCCACTTCATTGGACCCGCTTGATAAAAAGGGGGTATAACCAGTCTTCTGTTCTGGCACGTGAGGTTTCCAGGTTAGCTGGGGTCCCTGTGAGCTTTAACGGCCTACAGAAGGTTAAGAGGACGGCTTCCCAGGGTAAGTTCGCTTTGAAAGATCGCTACAAGAATGTCCGCGGCGCTTTTCAGGTATCTCGGTTCCATGTGGAAAAATTTAAAGGAAAAAGGGTGGTGCTGATCGATGACGTGCGCACCACAGGTGCCACCCTAAACTCTGCCGCTGGAGCCCTCTTGCAGGCCGGTGCATGGGAAGTACGCACACTTTGTGCCAGTCGTGTCAAATAAAATATGAGAAAAGGAATTTTATTATGTCTGTCGTCATTTATACAACTAATTACTGTCCCTACTGTGTTAAAGCTAAAACTCTCTTAGATAAAAGAAATATCCCCTATCAGGAAGTTGATGTAACCCAAGATCCGTTCATGAGGGAAGAGCTTGTAAGAAGAACAGGAGGGCGCAAGACTGTGCCGCAAATTTTCATTAATGGCTTGTCCATTGGGGGTTGTGACGATTTGTATGCTTTGGAGGCTCAAGGGGGGCTTCAGGGTCTCTCCAAGTAGCTGGGAAACTCCGTAGATCTGGGAGGTGTCTCCCTGGTCCCTTGCAAGGGTAGTAATTTCCCAAAGAAGCCGCTATATTTCTTTCCATTAGCTATTACTGAGGAGATTTTATTCAATGGAAAGAACGTTCTCGATTATTAAGCCCGATGCGACGCGCCGTAATTTAACTGGCCTTGTGAACAGTTATTTGGAGAAGGCGGGCCTGCGTATCATAGCTCAGAAAAGGATTCATATGACAGAAGCCCAGGCGCGCTCCTTTTATGCTGTGCATAGGGAAAGACCGTTTTACAATGATCTCGTCTCTTTTATGATTTCCGGTCCCGTGGTTGTGCAGGTTCTTGAGGGAGAGGCTGCTGTGGCTCGCAACCGAGAAGTTATGGGGGCTACCAACCCATCTGAGGCAGCTCCAGGTACCATACGCCATGATTTAGCGGAATCCCTAGAGGCGAATTCAGTGCATGGATCTGATTCTTTGGAAAACGCTGCCTCTGAAATAGCTCAATTTTTCTCAGAAGAAGAAATAGTCGGTTGATCAAGGGATAGGGGCAGCTGCACGTTCCTGTTAGATCGATGCAGGCCCCGGCTCTGGGAAATCTTATCCAAGCTTTTTTGCGAGACGCGGGGGCTTTCCATCCAGCTCTGTCTTTTATTCTACTGTCACAGATTTGGCCAAATTGCGTGGCTGGTCTACGTCTGTTCCCTTCTCTACAGCGGTATAGTAGGCCAGAAGCTGTAGGGGTAAGGTATAAAGCAGAGGGGCTGTAAAGTCGCTGGAGAGGGGCAGCAGGATAAGATCGTAGGGGCTTTCGGGCAACTTTTTAGCACTATGAGAGTCCGCAACAAATATCATCCTTCCCTTGCGGGCTCGTATTTCTTGGATGTTAGAAATGTTCTTCTCCAGGAGACGATCCTCGGGAACCAGATAAATGATGGGTGTTTTATCATCGATCAGGGCAATAGGGCCATGTTTTAGCTCGCCGCTGCCAAAGGCTTCGGCGTGAATATAAGAAAGCTCCTTCAGCTTGAGGGCACCTTCAAAGGCGATGGGCATGAGAGCCCCACGCCCCAGATACAGGACTGTGGAGGCATCTCTCAGCGTAGAAGCCAGCTTTTGAAAAACATGGAGGTTATCTAAAAGGGTGGAGAGCTCTCCGGGAAGGCGTTTAAGGTCCCTTAGAAAGGATGTTTGTTGCTGTGCAGAAAGCACGTTCCGGTCACGTGCCCACTTTATGCAAAATAGGGCGAGGATCATCAGCTGTGCTAGAAAAGCTTTTGTGGAAGCTACGCCGATTTCTGGGCCCGCATGAATCTCTAAAACATGATCGGCTTCACGCGCCATGGAGCTCTGAGGCACATTCACAAGGGCGACGGTTATTTGTTTTTGACTTTTGGCATATCTCAAAGCTGCCAAGGTGTCGGCCGTCTCGCCCGATTGAGAGATGAACATAGCCATGCCGCCGGGAGATAGGGGGGGCTCTCGATACCTAAATTCTGAGGCAATGTCGACTGCTACGGGAATTTTGGCATAGTACTCCAGCCAGTAACGCATCACACAACCCGCATAAAAAGAAGTCCCACAAGCCACTATGGTGAGAGAAGAAAGGGTCTTTAGATTGAGCGCGTCTAGCTCTGGAGACTGGATAGAAAGCTGGCTGGCTTCTTCTCCCAGACCTGGCCTTATGTATTCTTGTAAAATATCCGCTAATACGCTGGGCTGGTCAAAAATCTCTTTTAACATGAAATGTCGGTAGGGGCCTTTTTCGGTGGGTTGACTTGCGTGTCGCCCCTGGATAGGGGGGCGCTGTACCATGTTGCCCTCTGTATCCAAAAATTGGGCTTTTGTCTTGGTAAGGATGACCACATCTCCCTCTTCCAGGTAACTTATGTTGACTGTAAGGGGAGCAAGCGCGAGAGCATCAGACCCCACGTACATCTCATCTTCTCCGTAGCCCACCGCCAGGGGACTGCCTTTCCGGGTGCAAATCATTAGGTCGGGGGCATGACGAAAAATAAGAGCGATCGAAAAAGCGCCTTTAAGCTGAGGGAAGGCTTTTAAAGCCGCCTCTTGGGGGGTGCAGCCCTCTTTGATAAAACTGCTCACCAAGTGCGCTATAACCTCTGTATCTGTGTCGCTCTCAAAGATGCAACCCCCCTTAACAAGCT
>CAYXFG010000004.1:0-1940 GCA_964464225.1 uncultured Holosporaceae bacterium | reverse complement strand
GATGCCGTTGTGGACGACGGCTACCTCGGGGGTCATGTGAGGGTGGGCATTCATGACAGCTGGGGCGCCGTGGGTGGCCCAGCGGGTATGACCGATTCCCAAACAGGCGGAAAGCGGGTTTTTCTCCAGCTCTTTTTCTAAGTTGGTAATTTTGCCCTGGGCTCGTATGCGTTGTAGATTGCCTCCTTCCAGCACGGCAATGCCCGCCGAGTCATACCCTCTGTATTCTAACCGTTTCAGGCCTTGCACAAGTTGGGGAACGATATTTTTAGAGCTTAGAATACCGATGATGCCGCACACGTTACTATGTCCTGTTTCTAGAGCTGCGGCCCTTGTTGGGGATGATCTTTTGTTCCGAACGCGTGAGAGCCAGGGCTTCGGAGGGCACGTCCTTGGTGATGACACTGCCCGCTCCTATCACCGCCCCCTTTTTCACGCGTAGGGGTGCAACGAGCGCCGTGTTAGACCCTACAAAAACATGGTCTTCGAGAGTAGTCTTGTGTTTTTTTACGCCATCATAGTTGCAGGTGATAACACCCGCACCGACGTTAACTTCTTTGCCTATTTCAGCATCCCCCACATAAGAGAGGTGAGGGATTTTAGAGCAGGGTCCAATTTTAGAATTCTTGATCTCAACAAAGTTACCTACGCGCACACCTTCGGCGAGCGTGCTTTGGTGGCGAAGACGGGCGAAGGGACCGATGGTGGCGCGGGAGTGGACCGTGCATCCCTCGAGGTAACTATTGGCCTTTATGTGGACATTTTTATGGAGCACCACTCCAGGCCCGAAGTAAACATTGGGTTCGATGACCACATCCTGCTCTACTACGGTGTCATAACTGAAGTAGACTGTGAGGGGATCTTCCAGGGTTACCCCTTTCGCCATTACCTTCCTTCTGAAGTTTTGCTGGAAGTAAAAGTTAGCTGTGGCTAGGTCTTCTCTTGTATTAACGCCTTGTAATTCTTGATAATCGGCTTCTATTACTTGGGTCTTAAGTCCACATGTGCGCGCTGAGTGTATGATATCTGTCAGATAGTACTCGCCTTGGGCATTTTTATTTTTGATCTTTTTTAAGAGACCCAGGGCAACTTTTCCCTGGAGAACCATGATCCCAGAGCTGCAAAGAGTGTGTTTTCTCTGAGCCTCATCGGCATCCTTATGTTCTATAATGCGGTCAATCTGTCCTTCCTCATCGCAAAAGATGCGTCCGTATCCTTCGCAACTTTCGGGTCTCATGCCAAGAACGGTTATGGCGGCGCTTTCACCTGCCTTCAGGAGCTTTTTAAGCGTATCCCCAGAAATGAGAGGGACGTCCCCATAGAGTACGAGCACGAGACCCTCAGATTTTTCTAGAAGTGCCTCGGCTGAAAGTAAGGCGTGGGCCGTGCCCAAGGGCTCTTTCTGAATGCGGTGCTGTACAGAGGGGAAGTTTAAGGTTACCTCTGCTCGGGCCTCCGCCAGAGAAGGTGATGTAATGAGGCAGATGTTGTGGGAATGCAGACTTTGCACAGTGTCCAAAAGATGATACAGGAGAGGACGCCCTGCAAGGGGGTGCAGGATTTTGGGCACATCAGACTTGAACCTTTTGCTGTGACCAGCGGCAAGAATGAAACTATCAAAGAAGGGGCGAGACATGTTCTCAGAGTAAGCGAATAGCTGGTTTCTTTCTAGTGGTTTCTTTTCAAGCTTCGTGACAATTCATTACAAGGAAAGAGCGCCTGGGGTTTGTAAAACTTCCAGAATTTTGTGAATCGCAATGGCTTGCTCTGCGCCTGTTTTCGGAGAGTTGCCCGTGAGAAGACAGTGGACAAAATGATCCAACTCACGATCGAGAGGGGAAGATGAGCAAGAGTCTGGATAAGAATGAGCTTCTCCTAGGCTCGGAGCAGTGGGCTGGCTTTCATAGGCATGAAAGACTAGTTTTTCAGAGGGCGGGTTC
>CAYXFG010000003.1:22111-25037 GCA_964464225.1 uncultured Holosporaceae bacterium | reverse complement strand
CACGGTCCACACCAGGGCGCCCAAAAGTCTACCAAAACAGGTAGGGGGTTCTCTAAAACGTCCTTTTTAAACATAGAATCGGTGGTTACGTGCGCCATGCTGAAAATCTCCTCTAAAGTTCTCGCTTTCATAATCTAGCATAGACAAAAGGCGGGAGCCAGGAAAGATTTTAGGATAGACTAATGTAAGGAGAGAAGGGCTTGGAATGGCGTCCCCAACGGGATTCGAACCCGTGTTGCCGCCGTGAGAGGGCGATGTCCTAGGCCTCTAGACGATGGGGACCTGCAAGCCTGCAACCTGTTTACCTGACCCACGTGTCCTGCGCAAGACATTTTGTGAGAATTCTTGTGTGAGTCCCTCTACAATAAAGCCCAGGTTGCACAAAGAGGCGATCTTAAATATACTGCCGGGGGCAATTAGGTTGAAAGAATATCATGGCATTTCGGCATGTAGGCGTGGCAGTTTTAATAGCGCTCATTTTTGGCCTTAACGCCTCTGTAGTGAAGATAGGGGTTAGGGACATAAGTCCCTTGATGTATACAGCCTGGCGTTATATAATTATATTACCGCTTTTGCTGGCGGTGCCTTTCCCTAAAATTAGTCTGAGAGCCTTTCTGGCAATTAGCCTAGCTACCGGGGGGTGCACAGCCTTGGCAAGCCTGATTTTGGCTTTGGGGGTAGGGGCCGGCCTTTCCAATGTCATGCTACAGACCCAGGTATTTTTTACAGCTTTTCTTTCCATGGCGTTGGGGGGAGACAGACCCACCCCCCGGGGCTGGGCGGGCATGACCCTGGCCTTTATGGGCGTGGCCTGCATTGCTTTGCGCATGGGTAACCAGATTTCTTACTTGGGCTTCTTCCTCACTCTGGCAGGTGCAGTTTGCTGGGCTGTTACCAATATTCTTCTCCAACACCTGCGCCATTTGAATATGGTGCACCTTACGATATGGGCCAGCGCAGCTTTGCCACTTCCTCTGCTGGCTCTTTCAGGGGTTTTTTATGGATGGGAGACCCTGTTGGAAAACCCCTTCCATTCCAAAACTGCAACTGTTTCTCTCCTGTATTCAGGGCTGATCTCGGGGCTGACAGGCAGTGTTCTAACGGGCCTGCTTCTAAAGCACTATGCTGCCACCTTGGTAGCGCCCATCATGCTTTTGATCCCAGTCTCGGCATTGCTGTTCGCGTATTTTATATTGGGAGAAACGCTGAGTATACAAAGTGCTGTGGGCTGTGGTCTTGTGCTGGCAGGTCTTTGTGTTAATCAATGGGGAGAGAAAAAGAAAGCAGAGCAGGCCGTCCCGCCTCTGGAGCTTCCCTAGGGCTGGTAGGGCGCGTGTCGGGGGTGGTTTTACTGTTGATTTTTTTTCCCAAAGCCCACATACTGAGCCCAAAGCTCGTGGAGCTTGTTTTGCCCCCAAGAAGAGGTAGAGGCACCTCTTCTATTTCCTGCCTTAAGGAGAATTAAGAATGAGCAAGCGCTCTCTTGAAGAACTTTATCAACTTTTAAATGTATTCAACCAGAATATGCAGCACTTAAGGGACATAACCTCTGACCAGCAGAGAGAGCTTCTAGACAGCGAGACGCATTCTCAAGCCCAGAAAGAAATTTTAAAACAGCAAGATCTGCTCTTGAAAGTAGGGACTCTCATAGAGACAATTATACAAGAGCTGGGCCCCCCGCCCGGCGCTACCAAGCATTGAGCGGTAGAAGGGGTATGCCTGCTTTGTTTCATGCTTTTGGAGAAGAGCGGCCTTTAAGGTCTCTCAGGCGGAGATCCCATGCCCGTTTCCTCCCCTTATAAGGTTTTAGCCCGCGCTTACAGGCCCCAGCGTTTCTCGGACATGATTGGCCAAGAGGTCTTGGTGACGGTGCTTCAGAACGCCTTTCGGCTGGGAAGATTTCCTCACGCTTTTCTTCTGACAGGGACACGGGGGGTAGGGAAGACCACCGCCGCTCGCCTTATGGCTAAACTCCTTAATTGCTCGTCTCCTGTAGACTGTGAACCCTGTGGAGCTTGCCCTTCCTGTGTGGCTATTTCCGAAGATCGCCACGTGGACGTTCTTGAGATCGATGCCGCTACCCACACAGGGGTCGATGATGTGCGGCAGATCACGGAGGGACTTTCCTACCGACCCGTTCTGGGCGCCTATAGGATTTATATCATCGATGAAGTCCACATGCTTTCTAGGAATGCCTTCAACGCGCTCTTAAAAACTTTGGAGGAGCCGCCTGGTCACATAAAGTTCATTTTTGCCACCACCGAGACACATAAAGTGCCGGCTACAATTATTTCCCGCTGCCTCAGATTTGACTTAAAGCCCATTTCTGAAAAGAATCTCTGCCAGCATTTTGAGTCTCTTCTTTTGCAAGAAGGCCAAGAAGTAGAAAAAGAAGGCTTGGCTCTTATCGCAGAAGCGGCCAATGGGTCAGTGCGCGACGGTCTTTCTTTGCTGGAACAAGCCCTTCTCATGAATCGCCAGGATGACGGCCCTCGAAGACCAATCCATGCAGAGCAAGTGCGCACCATGTTGGGCCTTTTAGACGAAAATCTTCTGCATAAGCTTATCTCGGACATGCTTAAAGGTGAAGTGGAGGGATCCTGGCGGCAATGCAGGGACCTGGTACAGAAAGGCTTGGACCCCGAGCAGATTTTGCGATGCCTCTTAAAGCTGACACACGCTCTAATGGTGCGGAAAGTTTCTGGAGAGCCCAGCGCTGGAACCACCTCTACAGAGAGTGATCCCCTTTCAGCTCTTGTGCATCGTGTGTCTTTAGTGGACCTTACCCAGACTTGGCAGATTTTATTTAAAGGATTGCAGGATATAAAGGATACTTCCTTGCCTTATGCTCTTCTAGAGGTAGTGATGGTGCGTGTGGCTCATGTCCGTGAGTTATTCCAAGACCTTCCCCTTTTACAAGAGGGCA
>CAYXFG010000003.1:20010-22101 GCA_964464225.1 uncultured Holosporaceae bacterium | reverse complement strand
TTGGATCTAGCAGAGAGCTCGCCACGGACGGTAGGGCACGGAAGCACAGGGCCCTCTTCTCAAGGGGCTGTCCCCCCAGTCGATCCTGAAGGCGCGTCCTTGGATGATAGAATGAAGCGCTTCAGAGAGATCGTGCAAATTTTTGAAAACCACAAAGAATATATTTTAGCGGATTATCTGCGCCACCAGGTGAGCGTTCTCTCTTTAAGGACTGGGCACATGGCTTTGTGGCTTTTAGACCCCCTCAAACACCCCTTGCCAGGCGCTTTTGGAAAACTACTGGCTCTTTACACAGGAACACCCTGGACGATTGAGGCCGTGGATAACGCCCCCTCCGGCTGCGGGTCTTTGGCGGCGTGGGAGCAGGCTTCCAAGAAGGAATTTTTAAAGCAAGCATTGGAGGATGCGGGGGTAAAAAAAGTGACCGAGCTTTTCCCCCAATCCACTGTAACCATCGAATAACTTTCTGCCAGAAAAAGGAGATCAAATGAATAATTTCGCACACATGATGAAGCAGGCCCAAGCCATGCAGTCCAAGATGGAAGCTCTGCAGAAGAGATTGGAAGACGAGCCTTTTGAGGGGTTTTCTGGGGGCGGCAAGGTTAAGATTGTTGTAAACGGGAAAGGGGCCTTTCAAGGGATTAAAATTATGCCGGAGGTTATAGACCCTTCCGACCCAGAAATGCTAGAAGATCTGATCCATGCTGCTTGGAATGAAGCCAAAAAGAATGCAGAGGGGCACGCCGAGCAAGAGATGGCAAAGCTATCTGGAAGTCTAGGCCTTCCCTCCAACTTTAAGATGCCGTTCTAACCGGCCCTGAAATCAGAGTTTGCCCGTGAAAAATTCTTCCATAAAGGATCTCATTCTATGTCTCTCTAGGCTGCCGGGTTTGGGCCCCCGCTCGGGAAGGAGAGCAGCCTTGCACCTGCTTAAAAACAAACAGGACCTTTTGGTAGGCCTGCAACAGGCTTTGCAGAATGTGAGCGAAGCCGTACGTGTGTGCAGCATCTGTGGAAACTTTGATACAGAGGAGCCATGCCATGTTTGCCAAAATCCAGAAAGAGACAGCCGCTTGGTGTGCGTCGTAGCGGAAGTAGAAGATGTGTGGGCCTTGGAACGTTCGGGCGCTTTTAAAGGTATGTATCATGTTTTGGGTGGCGTCCTGTCAGCCATGGACGGCATTACACCGGATCGTCTTGCCCTGACTTCCCTTATGCAAAGGTTAGAATCTCAGCCGATCCAAGAAGTAGTCTTAGCTTTAAGCGCCACCATAGAAGGCCAAACCACCGCCCATTACATAGCTGACAGGATTTCCTCCCTTCCTCATATTTCATTAACAAAACTAGCTCACGGGGTCCCGGTTGGAGGCGAGTTGGATTACCTGGATGATGGAACCTTAACCATGGCTCTAAAATCTCGGCGTCCTTTCTGAAGATTGCGTTTAGGGCTTAGACTCGTAGCCCAGGGTACCTTCTTTGCCTAGGGTATCCACAAGGCTGCGGAAACAAAGTTCGTAGTTTCCTTCGTGCAGGATAGGCAACGGGATTTCACCGTTCACCTTATGGCGACCCCATGTTATCTGTCTCTTTGCATACTGACGGGTCTTTTCCTGAAGTTTCTGTAACAGCGAAGGTAAAGGAATTTCCTGATCCAGAAAGCTTTTGATAAGCCCCACACCGATGGGCTGCTTGAAAACAGGAAGTTGAGGATAAGCTTTCAACACCTCTTTTACCTCATTAACCGCGCCTGCTTGAAGCATTTCGTGGGCTCGCTGATCTATCTTTTTATAAAGAAGAGTTCTGTCTCCTGCCTCACGTGGCTGCACGGAGATGATGTGGAAGGGGGGGAAATCATATTTCAAAGGGGCAGCCGCTTGCCATTCCGTGAGGGATTTTTGAGTAGAAAGAATGACTTCAAGGGCCCGGGCTATGCGAGAACCATCCCCAGGACCAAGCCGTGCCGCCATGGACCTATCTAATTTCGCCAGGGTTTTATGAAGGCTCTGAGAGCCCTTCTCTTGCAGAAGGCTGCGTACCTCGGATCGGATGGGCGCTGCAATTTTGGGGATGGGGCAAATTCCCTCTTGCATA
>CAYXFG010000003.1:0-20000 GCA_964464225.1 uncultured Holosporaceae bacterium | reverse complement strand
ACTTTCAGATAAAGGCCAGTTCCCCCCACGAAAACAGTAGGTTTCCCCCTTAAGGTTATCTCGGAAAAGCATTGGTAGGCTTCTTGTACCCAGATGCCTACACTGTAGGGATCATCTAGGTTTCTGTGCCCATAAAGGTGGTGAGGGACCGTTTCTTTAAGAGAGGCCGGGGGCTGTGCCGTCAGAATAGGAAGGCCCTTGTAGACTTGTTGGCTGTCCATATTGACAACTTCCCCTTTCAGGTACAGTGCAAGGTCGCTGGCCAATCTGGATTTTCCTGAGCACGTAGGGCCCAGGATAACGCAGGGTCGGGGAGCATTTTTCATAAGGAAAAACGTTCCTTGCTGACCTCCCTCACATAACGGGGGCCCTTGGAAAAAACGCGCAAACTTTGATTTTTCATTTCCAAAATGTAGTCACAGTAATGATGAGCGAGTTCTACACTGTGGAGGACTAGAACAGCCACAGCTCCCGTCCTGACTAAAAGCTTGATTTGAGAAAGAATATGGTGCTGATAGACGGTATCCAGATGACTGGTGATCTCGTCAGCGATGAAGATTTTCGGGTTTCTGCTGAAAGCGTGTGTCACCATAACCCGCGCTTTCTCTCCAGAGGATAACGCCAGAAATGAACGGTTCAAGAGCGCATCCGTATGAAAAAGCCTATTCATGTTTATATCGAGTTTCGAGCGGTCCAGACTTAGAACTTCTCGCACCTTTAGGTCCCAGTGGCAGGAGGGGGCAGAGGGTATATAAGCCCTCAAGGATGCATGTTGATAGGCATTTTCGGGCGCAACTTGTTTGTCAAAATAATGGACCTCGCCCCCGGTTGCCGGAAGAATACCCGAGAGGGTCCTTAGGAAGCTGGATTTACCAACACCATTGGCTCCCACAATTCCCACAAGCTGCCCTGGGTAAAAAATACCTGACTGCTCTTTTAGGAGAAGTTTTTTTCCGAAGCCCACACTTAGGGAATTGTATTTTAACATTGAGATTTTATCCCTCCTCTGGGGAGCTGCAGGACGAGTGGCGCCAATTTTTATAAAGGAGAAGAATCATGAAAGGGGCGCCGATAAGAGAGGTGACAACCCCCACTTTCAGCTCCATCCCTATGGTGAAGAGCCTTACGCACAGGTCCGCGAGAAGGGAAAGAGCGCCTCCAGCAAGGGCAGAAGGCAGTAGCAGGATACTGGGCTTTTGCCCCACCCAAAATCTAAGCAGATGGGGTATGACCAGACCGATAAAGCCCACCACCCCGGACATGGCCACAAGCGGGCCCATGATGAGAGCGGTTCCTAGGATGATAAAGCGGTGGATTTTCCTTTGCCGGTACCCCATGGTCACTGCCGTGTCTTGTCCTAAAGAGAGCATATCCAGAGAATGCCGTGTGTTCCACAAAAGATAGCACCCTAAGGAAAGGAAAGGTATCATAAGTAGAATGTCTTGCATAGTGTGGTGTGTGTAGGAACCCATAAGCCAAAAGAGAGCCTCCAGGCTTGCGTAAGGGTTCTGGGAAAGATTCAAAATAAAAGGAATCATGGCGCCGAAAAAACTGCTGAGGGCTATACCGATCAGGATCAGAAAAGAGGGGGAAGGCGAGCTTGGGATCAATCCATAGAGAATAGCGGTGGTAAGGATGGCACCCATCATTCCAAAAAGGGGAAGGGTGAAATCTCCGAACCAGGTGATACCGAATACAACAGAACACACGGCAGCCAAAGCAGAACCGGTAGATATCCCCATAATGCCAGGGTCTACCAGGGAGTTCTGGAAAAAGCCTTGTAGCACAGCCCCCGTAAATCCCAAGGAGGCGCCTGCCATGAGTGCTAGAAGTGTGCGTGGCATCCTAATTTCCCAAAGCACAGTCCATAAAAGAGAATGAGAGGCAAAAAGCTGAGAAGCTCCTACGCTGCCCATCATCAGAGATGTGAAGATCAGGAAAACCAGGAACAAGACCAGAGAGATCAAAACGAATTTACGGGTGATCATAATTTTTTCCCATGAGCCGTTATATGGAGGATCAGAAACCGAGTAATGACAGGATGAGGCGTGAGAGTCAACCTGAGGGGGAGAGGAACCACGGGCAGCTTCTTTCTCAAAGAGGGGACTCTTGAGAAAGGTATGGGCCCCCCTTCGTCTAAAAGGAAGAGGGTGGCGCCGGCAAGCCACATCAGAGTTTCATTATCTATCAAATACCACCCCTTCATTCCGGAGACGCTGTAAGGCCTAAAGCCACCTTTCCTCAGAGCATCTTGCAGAAAGTGTGAGGGTCCTGGGCACAAGCCGCCTTGACCGTAAATGACACCGAGGCCAGGCCCCAAAGCCGGCTGCCTACGGTGCGTAGGCAACTGGGGCGGCGTAAGGCGCATACCAAGATAATCTTCCAGAAGAGCTCGAAATTTTCTGAAGCTTGCATCCGTTTGTTCCAGGGTGGTGGGGGTCCCAAGCAGAATAAGATGTATGCGCCTGCGGTGGAGGAAACGCTTTAGGTAGGCAGGGAAGGGCTCGGTGGCCACCACAACTTTTATTTTTGGGTCCAGAAGCATTTCCAGTTCTCGGTGGTGGATTTTTAGTCCCTGAGCTCGGCTGGAGTAAAACGAATAAAGAGGATCAGGGGCAAAGGAAGAAACAGCGTAAACACTTTCTTTGTGGACGAGGCTCAGCACCCATTGATCAGCGTTTAAGTCCCAGGATAGAACGGCGTGGCAACCCTCCCAAAAAAAGAGAGTTAAGGAGATAAGGAAAAAGGAGGGGCGCCACATTTTTTAAAAGCGGAAACGAGTGCCTACGTAGAAGGCACGGCCTTTCCCACGATACCCATAGACTTGGCTAAAGCGCCTGTCTAATAGATTATCTATGCGTCCGAAAATCCTTAGATTTTTTGCGAGCTCATAATCAGCCTGCGTGCCCAAAAGCACATAAGGCTGGAGACGATGCCCCATACTGTAACGTTTTCCCACATAGAGAACTTGGGCTGAGCATGTCCAGCCTCTAGCGCTGGCGTAACCTACTAGGACAGACCCCTTATGACTTGGATACTCCTGAACTCTCCCCGTCCCCCCCGAGGGAAAATGGGTGTACGAATAGGCGGGGGAGGCGGTCCAGCCTGGTGAGAAATTCCAATTCAATAGGGATTCCAAGCCCCAGCTTGAGACAGAGCTACCAAGGTTAGAAGCTTGCCTTTTAGAGCCCACCTGCACACCATGAATGAGACTCTTAATGGTGGAATGAAAACATGTAACCTCAAAAAAGGAGGTCCCAGAGGAGGAAGGGCGCTGTAGACCTATTTCAAAAGTCTCCATACGCTCTGGCCTTAGGCGGGTATTAGGGAGGACATAAAGGTTGTTCACGTATAGGTCATAAAAAGACGGATTCCGGAAACCGGTTCTATAGTTGATTTTATAGAGTAAAGTCTCTTTGGCATAAGTGCTGCCTAACCTATAGCTGGGGATGTAGGTGGCCGGTCCCTCTCCCCGGAAAGAATGATCCACCCGTGCTCCAGCTTCGGCGCTCCATTCTGGAGCGATTCTGCCCTTTTGGAGAGCTGCCAGCCCGCTGGAGAACAAACTTTTCTTAGAGAGATTCTCTCGCTGAAACCAGCTATGTTTCATATCTACGATAACCTCCGAGGTGCTAGCTTCAGACCAAAACAGATCGCCTTCATAATGGGCCCCTAAAAAGCTGGAGGTTGAAAGAAGATCATGGGTGTTTTTGACGTGAACATGGTTAACGTAAGCATTCAACTTATGGGACGAGGTGCAGCCCTGCCCCAAGATCTGAGCACCCGCCACAGCAAGACGAAAGGATTCCCGATTCTGGGGATTTTTGGGCAGGGATCCCGCTTCCGGGTCGAACCGGCCCTCTGCCTCTATAATTCTGGCCGTTACCTTAATCCTTTGGGGGCCAGACGGTCTTTCCCATGCGGCCGCCATGGTTCCGTTTCGGTAAGGGGCTTTCTCTCCCTTCATCCTGGCAGCCTCTCTTTGGGATAAGCCAGATGTGCGGTAGCCTTGGAGATGAAAGGCAGATCTCGTGGAAGGGGTGGCATGGGAATGACTTCCCGCGAGATTAAAAGTTTCAAAAGACCCAGCCTCTACGCTGACCTCATTGCCACAGCGGTCACAGGGAGTCTCTAAAAGTAAAGCGCCTCCCCCGGCACCATCCCCATAGAGGAGGGTTTGCGGCCCGGGCAATAGAGATAGGAGATGCGTACTAGCCGACAGGAAGTGTGCAAGGTTAAAAGCACCCGAGACGCCATCATTAAGAGGGATATTGTCCAACAGGATCAAGGTGTTTTGGCTGGAGAGCCCCCGCAGGCTGAGAGTGGTGATCTGGCCATCAGAACCGCTTTGGAGGGCTGAGGTGCCAGGCATTAATTCCAGCGAGGGCCCTATGAAGTCACTTGTAAGGGAGGCTGGTGCCGGTTTGTAGGAGGGAGAAGAACTCATATCAAAGCGGCGATGGCCGTGGACGGTCAGCTCTGCATTCCCTATGACAACACTGCAGAAGAGTAACAAAAAGAAAAAGGGTGAGAATGGCTGTATGACTCCGAATCCTAAAATTGGCGGAAAAGCTTTAGAGGGTAGGAAAAATATACAGTTGAACGTGGATCAGTTCAATAGGAGAACAGACGATCCTGGCCATAGAGCGCCCGAACCTGTGAATCCAGCACAGCGGGCTTTTATGTTTCTTAGATAGCATCCCTACCAGAGGCTAGTCTCAAGGCTTTGCTTTCTATAAAGAGGACGGTGGGGATGTGGTCTAGGCGCGAGGGTGTGTCGACCTGTAGGTTTCTTTTAATTTTTTGCGGTTGATTTTCATATACTGTTGCGTGGTGGAAAGAGAGCTGTGGCCTAGAAGCTCTTGGATGGTACGTAGGTCAGCTTCTTCTTCCAGAAGATGCGTGGCAAAGCTGTGACGTAGCGAATGAGGCGTAGTATTTTCGGGAAGATGCAGGGCACGCCTCAACACGCGCATGGATTTATCGGCCATGGAAGTATTTAATTTCTTGCCCTTGATTCCATAGAACAAAGGACTTTGCCCCAGAAAAATGAAGGGGCAAGCCGCCTTGTAGGCTTCGATAGTTTTCGAGACCAGGGGCAAGAGAGGCACGTGGCGATATTTACGGCCCTTGCCCAGAACTTTTAACATTCCCCCCGTGGTTGGTATATCTTCGCAAGTCAGATTCAAAGCTTCGCTTAGGCGAAGGCCTGCTCCATACAGTAAGCTGAAGAGGGCAACATCGCGTAGGCCTACCCAAGTTGTTTCAGAAAAATTGCCTGCCTGGGCCAGTAGGATGCGCGTTTCTTCCTGCGATAGAGCCCTGGGAAGATGCCTAGGCTTTTTGGGGGCTTTCAGGGTCTGTATCTTGGGATTATGGACGTAGCCTCGCGCGTCCAGAAACTTATAAAACCCTCTTATCACAGCGACTGCCCGAATTAACGAGGATTTGGAATACTTTTTTGCGGCCAACAAGTAAGCCAACCAAGATCTGCATTCTTCCACAGATAGATTTGTTAAAGTAGCGTCCGTAACAGGGCCGCCGGTATGAGAGCTTTGAAAAGCTAAAAAGTCCCTCATCACCAAAGAGTAGGCTGATAATGTGAGGGGGGAGAGCCCACGTTCTTGGCCCATCCACAACTGCCACTCTTTAACCCAGTTTCGTGCAAGGCAAGATAGAGCGTCTTCACCAGCGGCCTGGGCGTCCATCAAATTTTTTGTCCAGTGGATTTCCAGTCTTTCAAAAAGGCTTCCAAACCTGAAGTTGTGAGAGGATGGCTGATTAATTGCCGGATGACTGCTGCGGGCGCTGTGACAACATCCGCTCCAGCCAGGGCGGCATCGACGATGTGCCGAGGGCTTCGAATGGAAGCAACTAAAACCTGTGTAGACAAAGCGGGATAATTTGCGTACATGGCAACGATCTGTCGAATTAGGTCCATGCCAGAGTCCGAGATGTCATCCAAACGCCCGACGAACGGGGATACGAACGTAGCCCCAGCCTTGGCAGCCATGAGAGCCTGTCCTGGTGAAAAGCATAGGGTCACATTTGTCATGACGCCCTCCGAGGACAGGTGGTAGCAGGCTTTTAGGCCTTCATAAGTTAGAGGAAGCTTCACACACACGTTGTCTGAAATTCCAGCCAGCGTCAGCCCTTCCTGGATCATGTCTTCAGCTGTAACCGCGGCGACCTCTGCACTTACGGGGCCCTGTGTAAGGGCGCAAAGGGCTCGGATGGTCTCTTTAAAATCTTTGCCAGATCTGGCGATAAGAGTCGGGTTCGTGGTGATGCCCTCCACCACCCCCAGGCCTGTCAGCTGTTGGATTTCTTCTAGCTGAGTGCCATCAATAAAAAACTTCATGCTTTTACCCCTTTCTGGTATGAACATAAAAATACCTTATAGAAAAAAAGAGAAAATGTCAGTTTTTTCGGGCAAACGTGTCCAGGTTTTGTTGCCCCTACCTTTCAACAACACCTTCACCTACGCAGTGCCTCCTTCCCTAGAGGCGCCTCCGGGAGCCATCGTCCATGTGCCCTTTGGAAAGAGAACTGTGTACGGGGTGGTGTGGACTGATCCGTCTCCGTCAGATGAGGTGTCCTACGTTCTTAAAGAAATTTTACAGGTGGTGAACCTCCCGGCGCTTCTGCCCTCCTTCCAAAAGTTTGTTGAATGGGTAGCCTCCTATTATCAGGAAGGAAGGGGGGAAGTTCTGAAAATGGCGCTGTGCCCTGCGGCCTTTGCCCCTGTAAGAAAAGCGTCTCAGAACAAGGCTAGGCTCACGGAGAATTCGCCTGAAGCCTTTGCTTCCTTAAGTCCGGCTCAAGAAAGGGCGGCTGCCCAGATCAGCCAGTGTGTTTCAGAAGAAGAGTTCCAGGTATTTCTCCTGCAGGGAGTGACGGGATCTGGGAAAACAGAAGTTTATTTCTCCGGCATCCGACAGGCGCTCGCCCAGGGAAAGCAGTCGCTCATTTTGCTTCCAGAAATTGCTTTAGGGATACAATGGCTAGAAAGATTTTCCCAGCGTTTCGGCTTTCAGCCCCAAGTTTGGAACTCTCATCTCACCCCGGCTCAACGTCGAGAAACTTACAAGAAAATTGTGACCGGAGAAGCCAAAGTGGTGGTGGCTGCTCGTTCAGGCTTGTTTCTGCCTTTCCCTCGCCTGGGGTATATGGTCTTGGATGAGGAACATGACCCTTCTTACAAGCAAGAATCAGGGGTCTGGTATTACGCACGGGACATGGCGGTGGTGCGCGCCTCCTTGGAAAAGATACCTTGTGTTCTTTCCTCGGCCACCCCTTCCCTTGAAAGCCTTCACAACGCGCGTGAGGGAAAATATCTGCGGCTCAAGCTGGAGGACCGCCATGGAGGATCCTTACTCCCTTCTGTCACCTTACTGGACCTAAGGCTTAGGCGTAAGAAAGAAGACAAGGGTTATATCTCGCGGCCTTTGCGCAATGCCGTAAGTGAAGCGTTAATCAAAGGCGAGCAAAGCTTGCTATTCCTTAATCGGCGCGGGTACGCCCCTCTGATGATATGCCCCACCTGCGGCTATCAAGCCCACTGCAAAAATTGTGATTCAAGCCTGGTTTATCATAAACATGATAACGCGTTTAAATGCCACCTGTGCGGAGTCCATGCCAGGTCCTGGGAGGAGTGTCCAGTCTGTAAAGCGCCCCTAGAGGCTTGGGGCCCTGGCGTTGAGAAAATTTATGAAGAGGCCCAAGAAGCCTTTCCTAAAGCGCGCCTTTTGCTGGTGACCAGTGATCACTTGTCTACTCCGCAACGCGCTCAAGCTTGTTTTTCTAAGATTTCACGCCGTGAGGTGGATATCATTATAGGCACTCAGGTTATGGCCAAGGGCCATCATTTCCCCCATCTGACGGTTATTGGCATCATTGATGGAGACCATAATCTGCGCGGTGAAGATTTCCGAGGAGCAGAACGTGCCATGCACAGTCTTCATCAGGTGGGGGGCCGCGCCGGCCGTGCCGAGCTTCCAGGATATGTATACATACAGACGCACATGCCAGAGCATCCTCTCATGGGTGCCCTCCAGCGAGGGGATTTTGAAGCCTTTGCTGCGATGGAACAAGAAAGTCGGCAGCGTCATCATTTCCCGCCTTATGGACGGTTAGCAGCCATTATTATTTCGGGAAGGCAGGCTTCGGCAGTGGAAAAGGGTGCAAAAGAATTGGCGCGTCATATCCCGGCTTCCTCAGATTTTCAGGTATGGGGACCGGTCCCCAGTTACAGGCCGAAGGTCCGGGGCGTTTATCGCTGGAGGTTCCTTGTTTGCGCTCCACGTGCCCTGTCCTTGCAAAAGTACCTAAGTGAATGGCTTGGCGCCTACAAAAAGCCCTCAGCCTTGCATCTCCAAACAGACATTGACCCCCAGAATTTTACCTGAAGAGTGCTAATCAAATTCAGAGACCACTAAATAAAGAGCGCCTGACTCCGGCTGGGGCGCCGGCTCCAGTCTTTAGAATCGCTTTCATTTTTTCTTATTTTTTATATCATTGATCATACGGCCCCAGAAATTTTCTATGCATGCTTCTGCAGCACAGGAGGGGCTCCTGGTCGTTTCGTGAATGTAGAATCGCACCCGCATCCTTTACATTTATATAACTGCGACCCTTTGACTAAGCCGTTCTTTACACGTTCACCGCGTGCGCGTCTCTTGCGTTCTTGTCGCATTGAATTCTCCTCCTAATTAACCCTCTTTACTTTATCGCTTTATCCAAATCTATCTTCTGTTATAAGTCTTCTTTTATGAGCTTTGAGAATAATAAGCTCCAGTGTTCCGATTAGTCTCATTAATGGGAGGCACATCGGGCTGTGGTTCGTTCCATAAAGGGCTCTATTACCTATCGTAGGTTCTTTTTCTTAATCTTTTCTTCTTTGTGTCCTCGTTTATAACAGTTTATCCCGTTGTCTGAGACAAGGCATTTGAGAATTATAACACTATTTTCTCATTGATTTTTGTTAGAAGTGTCTTGTATTAAAGGGTCAGGTGTAGGACACCTTATGCTAAACATCTATAGGTTTGTCCGCTCCCCAACTACCAAAAAGATGAAAGGAAAAATAAAATGAATACAACACTTGGGAATTGAAATGCTCGAGGTCCCCTTTGCAGGAGTCTTGCTAGGGGGACGCTTTCTTATCGTTTTCTAGGGAGGTTTCAGTGCTGAAAATAACCGCTCCATACATGAAAGCTGGCTTTCAAAATAAGATTTTGTTCCTTGGGTTTGGTTCTATCATAAGCAGAGTGGAGATCGAGGATGAGCAAGATTTATACTTGAAGGTTTTAAAGCGGTGGCTCAAACCACAATGCACAGAAGAAATTAAAAGTTATTTTTTAGATAATAATTACTCTTCTACATCTGTAGAAAGAACAATTTCTACGATAGTAAAAAACAACTATGTAATGGATTTTGATTCCTATGATAAAGAAGAGAGATTTAGTAGAAACCACCTTTTCTTTAACTTATCTGGTGCGGACCCTAAAACAGTTCAAGATAAGCTAAAAATGGCCCACGTATTGATATTAGGTTGTGGTGGTATAGGGAATCTGATCAGCGTATCCCTTGCAACCTCCGGGGTAGGTAAATTGACTCTACTCGACGATGATATGATTGAGTTGTCCAATCTAACTCGACAGTTCTTATTTAAGAGGGCCGATATAGGCCATAAGAAAACCATGGCTTTGAAGAGAGAACTTTTGGCCCGTGTAGAGGACGTAAAAATTGACACTTTCGAAGAAAAAGCCAGCTATGCGATTCTTGAAAGTATCAAAAACGTCGATTTAATTGTTTTATCAGCTGATTCTCAAGATTGTCTCCCACTGGTAAATCAATTCTGTAGTGAAAAGGAAGTTCCCTATATAAATATTGGATATGTTCAAGATGTTGCCATATGGGGCCCTTTCTACATTCCAGGGTTGACGGGGTGTGTTTATTGTCAGGACATTTTAGCAAACAATAAAGGAGTTAATGAGAAATTTCAGGACAATCTTAAAGCGATAAATTCTCAACATCAGGCTCCTTCAAACGGGGCGGTTAATATGCTTTCTGCTTCGCTTGGATTATTGGATATTCTTAAATTTCTCGGTGAATTTGGTGCAGTTCACTCTAAAAACAAACGCGTAGGCCTGTGGACACATAACCTAGCCTTTGAACAACAAGATTGTTCTATAAATATGGCCTGTCTTTTTTGTGCAAATGGGAGTGTTAAATCTCTTTAAAAGGAAAATGAGTTACTCAAAATATGTATCTGTTCTTGTTGGATTATTTCATTCTTTTCGATTATTAACTGGGGCAATTAGCGTGTTATTTTTTTTAAAAAATGGAATAACAATACAAGAGTTAGCTCTATTGCAAATAATTTTCTCAACTGCATCCTTGCTCCTGAATTACCCGACAGGCATTTTAGCTGATTATTATAGCCCTAAACCTTTAGCAATACTCTCATGCTTTTCTATGGCATTATATTATTTTATATGCGCTTTTAATCAGAATTTGTATCCTTTGATTTTTGCTCATTTCCTACAGGCTTGTGGCCTATCATCCATGATGGGAGCGTCTTCATCGTGGGTTGCAGGCTGGTGTTCCAAAGAATATCAAAATAATGAAAATTATTTGAACTACCTCGGTCATTTAGTGAATGAAATTGAATCTATCGGAGGCATTGCTGCTGGCTTAATAGGCGCGGCTCTCTCCTTTAGTTTTTCTAAAAATGGCTATAAATGCGTCTTCTTTCTTACCGCCATCTTAATGCTTATAATACTTTGTTTGTTTGCATTTATCCCTTCTCCACCAAAAGATACGTGTGCAAAGCATGCTTTATTTGCACAAACAAAAGAGATTCTCAGAGAAAGTGTGGCTAAAAAAGGAACGGTATTGTTTTTTCTAGCAATTGGCCTTGTTGCAGCTCTAAATCAGCCGCTCTTTCATTTCTGGCAGCCCTTTTTTCAGAGTTTACACATTCATTTTTTGGGAGATGAAAACATTATATTTGGCGGTTGTTTTGCAGCTTTTAGCGTGAGTAAATATCTAGCCAACAGAAAATTAAAATTAGAGGCGTTAAAAAATAATAATGTAAATTTTTTCCGTATTGCAATAGTATTGGCATTTTTTACATTCTTCTCCTTTTTATCTCTTTCTATAAAAATGAACTCCTTGCCAGCAAGCATTATGCTTTTTTGCATTTTGCACGGTTGTCTATCTGCGATACCAAAAATTATTCACGATCAATACATTAAAAAAGAAGGCAAGGTATATATTGCTAGCAGGATATCTTTGGGAGAGGTTCTCGGAAGAATTCTCAGTCTTTGCCTGTTAGGTTTTGCATATCAATATATCGATAAGATTGGCATAAATGGTATTTTTTCTATTGCCAGTTGCATGACTCTACTTCTCATTTTTAATTTGTGCGCATGGGAAAAATGCCTTTTTTCTAAAGAGCAACAACTATGAAAAAGTATCTAATAGCCACGAACAGCAAGGCGATTCCTTATAAGGAAATCCTTCACGAAATTTCCATAAGTAGTATTAGTTTTGTTGTGCCAGAAATGTTATTAACTTTAGATGAAAGTTCAGCCCTTAGACGGGAGGGGGCTGAGATTTATGAAATAAAAAATTATCTCCAAGATGGATTAACTGAAAAATTTTGTTACGATATTTATCAGAAATTCCCTTATGACAGATTAATTGCACATACTGAAAAAGATCTCTTATGGGCTGGAAAGATTAGAGAACTCTTTAATATAGAGGGGCAGAAATATTCAAGTGCACTTGCTTTCAGAGACAAATTTATAATGAAAAGTAAGGCTCAAGAAAACGGAATCAAAGCCCCTTATTTTAAAAAAATTGAATCTCCTTCTGATTTGCTAAGTTTCCATCATGCCCACGACTTTCCTTTGATTGTAAAGCCATGCAGGGAGTCTTTTGGCATAGGCGTTAGAATGCTCAGGAATATGAGTGAAATCTCTAATTTTATTAAAGAAAACCTTAACATCAAACATGAATCAAATTGGCTAGTGGAAACTTACGTTAAAGGAGACATGTACCAGGTAGATGGTATTATAAGAGATGGGCGTGCAGTATTTGTGTGGCCCTCTAAATCTATTCACCACTGGGTAGACATAACTTCTGCTAAGGTCGTGGGAAGATACTTTTTAGATCCATATAACCCCTTCCTAAATAGACTTAATGATTATGCCAAGAGGGTCGCATCTTGTTTTTCCTTAGAGAGAAATGCTATATTTCATCTAGAGTTTTTCCATGAAGCAGAGACTAATGAATTAGTGTTTTGTGAGATTGCTTCGAGAGTAGGTGGAGCAAGAGGAAGAGACATATGGATCAATAGCTTTGGGATAGACTTAGGTGCGGAGTTTATACGCAGCCAAGCCGGTTTGCCCTTTTCCTCATTAGATTCAATGAATAAACTTCCCACTAGCATTGGCGGCTATTTGTTATTTCCAACTAAAAAAGGAGTTTTAGACAAGTCTCCGGTAGCATGTAATTTGCCTGGAGTCAAAGAATATAAGAAATTTTTGGAAGAAGGGTTGTATTGCCACGGCTCACAAGATTTATCTCAGCTTTCTTGTCTTGTAACTTTGTCAGCGAGCTCAGAGAAAAGCTTCCTGAAGAAAGCAAGGTCTTTAGCAAGTTGGTATGAAAAAGAATTTGAGTGGAGAGAACCATAAAAGTGGCTCAGTTTAGATGGGGGCTCCACCTTATGATTATAAGCTTCTTGCTGGGCTCATTCAAGGAAGGTTTTATCATGTATCATCAAACTTATCAAAAAGATGTGAATTGTATCTTCTGTAAAATCGTACGGAAGCAGGCGCCTGCTTATATTGTCTGGGAGTCAAACAGTCATATGGCATTTCTTTCCATTTTTCCTAATACCCCTGGAGCAACAGTTGTCATACCTAAAAAACATTTTGAGAGCTATGTTTTTGATCTTAACGATCATGATTTAACAGATCTCATTATTGCAACAAAACAGGTAGCTAAACTTTTAGACCGTAAGTTAGATTCTATTTCAAGAACCGCTGCTGTTTTTGAAGGATTTGGGATCAATCATGCTCATGCAAAATTGTTCCCTATGCATGGGACTAGTGGTATAAAGGAGTGGAAACCCATTAAATCTTCCATGGAAAAATATTTCGACTCATATGAAGGCTATATTTCTTCTCACGATGGAAAACGTGCAACTGATAAAAGTTTAGAGATCATGCAAAACAAAATAATAGAGAAGAAGAATGATTCATCTTAGTGGCATTTCTGCACGAGGGCCCCGATCCCTATCTTGATTCGAGACATCTAACTAAAGATAGATAACAGAGGGTCGATGTAGTATTGCAGGGTGGAGCCGTCCTGCAAATGATGGGCAAGTTACAAGCTGGATGGACGTTGGGTTAGCTTGAGGCTTTTGCTTTGCGAACAAAGTGAGCCAGTCTATGACGAATATCATTATTGGCAGCCTCCATGGAGGGGGTGAAGTCTTCTCTATAAAAATGACGTTCTTCAGGAAGAAGGCGGGTCATTTATCCGTCACAAAGAGACACGTACCTGCATCGACCTTCTTGATCAGCCTTTAAGCGCAGGAATCAATACTATGGCCCAGTTCCCATCCAATCAATCATCATGACGCTATCGGCACTCTTCATCTGAGATTCCCTGATCTCTTCCGCACTCACGCTGGATCTATTCAAGAACAGCCCACGTTACTTACTTTGAATACCTTTCCCAAATCTTACTCGACATCTCAAACATCCCATAAAGAACCACCGCAACGGTTCGTAGTGCGGGAGGGGCTCCTGGTCGTTTCATGAATGTAGAATCGCACTCGCATCCTTTACATTTATATAACTGCGACCCTTTGACTAAGCCGTTCTTTACACGTTCACCGCGTGCGCGTCTCTTGCGTTCTTGTCGCATTGAATTCGCATTGAATTCTCCTCCTAATTAACCCTCTTTACTTTATATCTCTTATAAATAGCTATCTTTAGTTAAGAGTCTCAAAACTCAAAAGCCTGCTGCTACTTTTTCTTGAAGGGCGGGCAGGTTGATGGACTGGATAAGGGCCCTCAGCTCTTGCCTTGCGGCCACGTGAGAAAGTTGCAAGGGCATGCCCAGGCTTTTCAGATCCAGAAGCGTCAGACCAGAAAGGAAAAGTTCCCGAAATATGACACGCTCGCTGAATCCGTGAATTGTGCGAAAGGCCAGCTTTCGGGCTAGGGCCTCTAGGACCTGCTCCATCTTTTGTTTGTTATGAGCCTGTATGGACGAAAGGCGGTTGCGCAGGACGATCCAATCTATGGTGCCGCGTTCTCTTACAGCTTTCTTTTTCTTTTCTTCCCACACACGCTCTGCGTAGATGCTGGGCCGATCCAGCTCGAGAGAGTCAGGCTTTAAGTGTACGAGAACATCTAGATCCACAAAGCTATCGTTCAAAGGGGTAATGATGGTATCGGCATAGGAATGGGCGAGCCGGGACAGATGTTGATCAGATCCGGGCGTATCAATTACGATGAAATCCTTTTCTTTGAGCTTTTCGATGATATCCATGAAATTAGCGTGGTCAGTCTCCTCTGAAACTTTTGTGGAATCATCTCGATGGCTCAGCAGAGAGAAGTGAGCTGGCATGGGCAGGGCTTTGCCGTGAGTGGCGTTATAAATTTGGCGGTTTGCTATGTAGCGGCTCAGCGTACCCTGGCGCGCATCCACGTCCAGGCTACCCACTCGGTATCCCAGGTGCATCAGAGAAGATATAATGTGCATGGCGGTGGTGGATTTCCCTGTGCCGCCCTTCTCATTACCAAGTACTATGGTGTAAGGCTTTGTCATGTGATAACTCCCTAGGTTAGAAGATGCCTACTATAAAAGCGTTATTCGCTCAACACAATATCCAAGATTTTTGGAACTGAGGTTTCTCCTTTGGAGAACTGGACATCCAGGCATTTCTTTAGAAGTTCTTTGAATTGTTCTCCGGGCTGAAAGCCCTTTTTGATAAGATCTTGCCCACACACTGCGGGCTCTAAAGTTCTGGAGTCTAGAGCACCCGAACTGAACACCTGCTTCATGATTTGGGTGGTCCAGGGAGATATACCGTAAGCACTTCTGAGGTATATCAACAGGTCTATCCAATCAAGCCCCTGGTCTAAGAGCCGTCTTCCAATCCACAGATAAGGGCTTTTTTTCATGATCTCTGGGGCTTTTATTTTCTTAAGTTCTTCACACTCATACCTTAGGGCCAGAATCTGTTTTCTCAGGGACGAGGAAAGCTTTAAACGGGAGAAGATAGAAGATAAAAGCCTGTCCGAGATCAATTTCTGGGTTAGTAGGCAAAGCATGATGGCAAAGGCTCGCTCCCCATTTTCGTGCTTCAAAAGCTCGGCGCCTCGATTGAGGATAGAGCAGGTCTGCTGCAATTCGGTAGACGAGAGCGTTTCAAATTCTGGCAAGATTTGATCTAAAAGCCCTGTATCTTTTAAAAATGATATTACCCGAGAAGGTTCTCGCCCTTTTATAAGTAACTTCCTGAACTCTTCAAGAATGCGCTCCCCAGGTACTTCGGAAATGTCGATGCGCTGACATAAGCTTTTCAAGGAGGGAACCGGATTCATTTCAAACCGAGCAGCCAGCTGGGCTACCCTGAGAGGGCGCAAGGGGTCATCCGCGAATAGGAAAGGATTGGTGGGACGCAGGACGCGATTTTTTAGGTCTTCTCTGCCACCGAAAGGGTCCAGGATAGCTTCAGTTGTGGGGTCATATCCCATGCTATTGATGGTGAGATCTCTTCTCTCTGTGGCTTCTTTGAAACTAAGCTGGGCGTCTATGGTCACCGAAAAGTCCCGGTGACCTTTGCCTATCTTGGAATCCCGCCGAGGCAAGGAAATATCAACAGGATAATTTTTAAGCTTGAAAACGCCGAAAGACTTTCCAGTTTCTAAAACCTCATCATAGCTGGACAAGATATTTTTCAAAGTTGTAGGAGCTAGGCCGTACACTTCAATGTCCAGGTCCGGATTAGAAATGTTCAAAAAAGCGTCCCTGACGACGCCCCCGACCAGAATGGGAGACCCTCCTGCTTCTATAATGCGCTGTAACAATTCCCCGTAAGTGATTGATATTTTTTTTAAGTTTTCCACTATTCACCTTCATGCTACTGTGAATACTAACACAGGAAATATGAGATGAAAATTACTGCTTATCCCACCCCAAATTTTTCTCCTAAATCCCACTCTTTCGATATGATCATTCTGCACTATACGGACTTGTGCAGCACGGAAGAGGCCTTGGAGATCCTCTCGGATCCTCTGAAAAAGGTGAGCTGCCACTATTTAGTGGCCGAGAACGGACAGATTTATAAAATGGTGCCTGAGCACCTGGTGGCGCATCATGCCGGCATAAGCGCATGGCAAGACCGAACCAGCATTAATCCGTACTCTATCGGCATTGAATTGGACAATCTGGGCCATCAAGCAGGACTTCCTGCTTTTTCAGATTCCCAGATCACGGCTCTTGTAGAGCTGATTCGCGACATCAGAACACGCCACACTATCCCTGACAGATACATTCTGGGCCATTCAGATGTGGCCCCCCTGCGCAAGAAAGACCCAGGGGAAAACTTTCCCTGGGAGATTTTAGCCAAGGAGGGCATAGGGCTTTGGCCTTCGCCTACTACAGCTCGGGGCGCTGTCGCTGAACTTTCTACCCACCAAGTGCAGGAACTTTTAAAACATATCGGGTACGCCCTGCCTATAACAGGGGAAATGGATGCTGCCACGGTGGCTGCTTTGACCGCTTTCCAGAGGCATTATGTCCCCCGCCACGTCACCGGCCAGTGTAACAAGGAGACGGCACAAGCCCTTCTTGGCCTGCGCGCTCTTGTCAGCTGAAGGACCTCCGCCTTAAAAGAACGAGAGTTTGATGCCCGCGTCCTTTAGAGCCTACGCTCTCCCAACGGGCTTTTTTGTGTTGACAGGGAAGCAGAATCCTGTAAAAGTTGGACACTTTTTGGAGGATATTTATGAGTGTACTTGTAGGGAAAAAGGCCCCTGATTTTACGGCCGCAGCTATTCTGCCAGACAATTCTATTGAGGAAAATTTTACCTTAAGCCGCTATTTAGGAAAGAAATTGGGAGTAGTTTTCTTCTATCCTTTGGACTTTACCTTCGTATGCCCTACCGAGAT
Organism: uncultured Holosporaceae bacterium; assembly: GCA_964464225.1. GTDB lineage: Bacteria > Pseudomonadota > Alphaproteobacteria > UBA7879 > UBA5542 > CAYXFG01. Next base: position 2,798 of record CAYXFG010000003.1, on the reverse strand, counting down.
CCTAGCCTTTGATCACCGCCTCAAGTCCTTTGAAAAAAAGGGGGTGAAGGTGGTGGCCGTCAGCGTAGACTCTCACTTTACCCACCTGGCCTGGAAGAATACGCCTGTAAAACAGGGCGGCATAGGACAAGTGACGTTTCCCATGGTGGCCGATCTTACGAAGTCCATTGCCCGAGATTATGATGTTCTGATCAACGAAGCCGTAGCCTTGAGAGGCACCTTCCTCATTGATGAGAATTTCGTGGTGAGGCATCAGGTGGTGAATGACCTTCCCTTGGGAAGAAATATCGACGAGACTTTGCGTATGGTGGATGCTCTTCAGCATTTTAATACCTATGGAGAGGTGTGTCCGGCTGGCTGGGCTCAGGACAAAGACGGAACGAAGGCCAAGGCCATGAAACCTACCCAATCAGGGGTAGCAGAGTATCTAGAGAACTTCGGCGGAAATCTTTGAGAGAGTTGCCAACCTGAGGGAACTCCCCTAAGGATGAGAAATAAAACAACTGAAAGACCAAATCAAGTCTAAGCAAGCCTTAATCTTTCAGCCAGTCTTTTATACTCTCCCTGTTTTATTATATTTTTTTTATCTCTCTTAATTACAGCCCAGTGCTTTTGTGTTGTCAATTAAAAAAATAAAGATGCCCTCCTGCCTTAAGCCCCCAGCGATACCTGCAGGCAAGAAAAATTACGTAAAGAAGATGAATAATCCTCTGGTTTGGGTCGGAAATAGGGGCTCAAACTAAGCACCACAAGACAGAATCTAGGATACGCCCCGGATGGGGGCGCCGCGAGCAGCCAGCGCTTTTGAAAACAGCTCTACACGCCTCTAGCCGGATGTCTGACACAGGCCGCCATTTATACTTTATCCAGTACATTTTCAACTGCCTCCGGCGGTATCAAATGCATCTCGTCCCCACCGAAAGTTTGAGCCTGAATGATCGTAAGATTTTGGGTAAAGGGGCGCAGTTTGTGGGGAGAGGTGGGGCCAAAGAGGGAAATCAGGGGCACAGGAGACGCACCCAGCAGATGCCCCGTTCCTGAGTCATTCGCGACGGCAGCTTTTAAAAAGTGTCCCAAGCCTATGGTGTAAAGGGGAGAGGCTTCGGGGACTTGCATTTCCTGCAAGGGAAACAGGGCCGTGGGATGGTCCCGCCGCAGAACCTCAAAAAAGGGCAGCTCCTGGGGGCCCAGAATAAACACGCACCTCTTTGATTTTTTTTCAAGCTTTTGGGCCAGACATTGGAAATGGCTTAAAGGCCAGCATTTCTTCATGTTGCCGGCTCCAGGTGCGATCCCGATGTAAAAAGTTTCTGGGTCAAAATAAGAACGCCAAAAATCTATGTAAGAAGGCGCCAGAGGCACGCAAAAAGGCGTTTGTCTTGATGGGGTTGGTGGGAAAGGGAGGGCTAGGAGCAGATTGGTCAAATTAACAGAGAGGGGGACCTTCTTTCTTTTCGCCTTGAAGCGGTGGGAACTAAATATCTGGCGCCAGGTGTAAGACAAGAAGTAGCGGTGCGGAATGCGCTTCAGCCTCCAGGTTATTTTTAAGGAGCGCTCTGTGTCTATGATTAGATCAAACTTTTCTTGCAGAACTGGGTCCTGCATCCAAACTTTCTTGGGCCTGTTGTAAAAACCCTCCAGAACCCGGTCTATTGTACCTTCTACTAGGCTCTTCAAGGTCTGAGAATAAGAGCTTCGACCGTAGCCGGCCATCCATGTAATATGGGCCTTAGGAAAGCGAGCATGCAGGGAGAAAACGAAGGGAAGTTTTAGGATTCCATCTCCCAGAAGGTCCTCCTCCACATAGACTAGAATCTTATTGATCATGGACAAAAGAGTTTTTTTGTTCTTCCTGAGACTGGCGTTGCCACATACGAGCGTAGATTCCTTTTTTTCTAAGCAGGGCCTCGTGGGTTCCTTCTTCTACGATTTTGCCATCTTCCAATACAAGGATCGAGTTAGCCTGGGTAACGGTGGAGAGCCGGTGCGCGATGACCAGGGTGGTGTGGTTGTGGGAGATCTCATCTAGATTTTTTTGGATCTCCTTCTCAGTGCCCGAATCAAGAGACGAGGTGGCTTCATCAAACAGGTAGATTCTGGGGTCCTTTAAAAGCGTGCGGGCGATGGCTATTCTTTGTTTTTCGCCTCCCGACAGCTTTAGACCTCGCTCTCCTACTTGGGTATCATAGCCTTGCGGAAGTTTTTTGATGAAACCTTCCAGGTGAGAGCGGCGGGCCGCTTCGTAAACCTGCTTATTGTCAGCTTCGGTATTGCCGTAGTGGATGTTATAAAAGATACTTTCATTGAACAGAACCATATCTTGGGGAACCATACCGATGGCCTGGCGCAAGCTTTTCTGGCTTACATTTTGGATATCTTGTTGATCAATGGTAATCTGGCCTTGGGTAGGGTCATAAAAACGGAACAGCAAGCGCGCTATGGTTGTCTTACCCGAGCCGCTTTGGCCGACGATGGCCACTTTGTGGCCCGCTGGAACTTTGAAAGAAATGTTATCCAGGATGCGCCGATCTTTATTGTAATCAAAAGATACATTCTTAAATTCTATCTCACCATGGGTGACCACCAAGGCAGGTGCCTCAGAGTTATCCGGCACGTCTATGGGGACATCCAAAAGATTGAACATGGCCCCCATGTCTATTAAAGACTGCTTAATCTCTCGGTAAGCAAAGCCCAGAATGTTAAGAGGCTGGTGAACTTGAATCATGTAAAAGTTGATAAGGACCAAACTTCCAATCGACAGATTCCCCTTTAAGATCTGGCTGATCACGTAGCACAAA
>CAYXFG010000002.1:17266-26312 GCA_964464225.1 uncultured Holosporaceae bacterium | reverse complement strand
GGCTCGTCCGATGGTTTGTATGAGGGAAGTCTTAGACCGAAGGTAGCCCTCTTTATCGGCATCTAAAATGGCCACAAGGGCACATTCTGGGATGTCGAGCCCCTCCCTCAGCAAGTTGATGCCCACCAAAACATCGAATACACCGAGACGCAGATCCCGAATGATTTGAATGCGTTCGAGAGTATCCACATCGGAATGGATGTAGCGGACCTTTAAGCCCACTTCACTGAGATAAGTCGTCAGGGCCTCGGCCATCTTTTTCGTCAGAGTTGTTACCAAGGCGCGCTGTCCTTTCTTAGACAAGGCCAAACATTCCCCGATGAGATCATCCACCTGGGAATGAGTGGGCCTGACGATGCACACCGGGTCCAAAAGCCCCGTGGGTCGAATCACTTGCTCTACGATCTCTCCTTGAGCTCTCTCAAGTTCCCAGGGGCCCGGTGTCGCGGACACAAAAAGGGTTTGGGGCCTTATTTCATCCCACTCTTCAAACTTGAGCGGGCGGTTGTCCATGCAGGCAGGAAGTCGGAACCCAAATTCTGACAGATTGATCTTACGGGCTCTATCTCCCCGGTACATTCCTTGCAATTGAGGAATGCTGATGTGGCTTTCGTCTACGATGAGAAGGCTATCCTTGGGCAAGTACTCAAAGAGGGTAGGCGGGGGCTGTCCGGCGCTGCGGCCTGTTAGGTACCGTGAATAGTTCTCGATGCCTGAGCACATGCCCGTGGTTTCCAGCAGCTCTATATCAAAGCTCACCCGCTCCCGTAAGCGCTGGGCTTCCAGAAGCTTGCCCTGGGATTCAAATTCTTGCAAACGCTGCTGGAGATCCCTTTTCACATCTTTTAAAGCTTGCTGGAGTGTGGGTTTGGGCGTGACATAGTGGCTGTTTGGAAAAACCCGGACTTCGCTGAGATCTATCATTTTCTGTCCGGTGAGAGGGTCTATCTCTTGCACGTACTCGATTTCATCATTAAAGAAGGAAAAGCGCCACGCCCTATCTTCGTAATGAGCCGGGAACAGTTCGAGCGTATCTCCCTTTACGCGGAAGCTACCTCTTTGTAGATCCATGTCATTTCTCGTATAATGAAGCTCTACTAAGCGTTTCATAAGGCTTGTAGGGCTGATCTTTTCTTCTCTTTTGAGGCTGAAGGCCATTTGGCTATAGGCTTCCACATCTCCCAGCCCATAGATGCAAGATACGCTTGCAATAATGATAACGTCCCGCCGTTCTAGAAGGGAGCGGGTTGCGCTGTGCCGCATCCGGTCGATATGCTCATTAATCGTAGCCTCTTTTTCTATGTAGAGGTCCCGACGGGGCACATAAGCTTCGGGCTGGTAGTAGTCATAATAAGAAACAAAGTATTCCACCGCATTATCGGGAAAGAATTCTTTCATCTCTCCATACAGCTGGGCGGCCAGGGTCTTATTGGGAGCCAGAATCAAGGCAGGTCTGTTCAAGTCCTGGATGAAGTGAGCCATGGTAAACGTTTTGCCGGAACCGGTCACGCCTAAGAGGACTTGGTTTTGTAAGCCTTGGCGGGCCTGCTGGGCTATCTTCTTCATGGCTTGGGGCTGGTCACCCGCGGGCGCCATGTCGGATACAAGTTTTAACATTATTCCCTCGTGAGGCGTTGCCCCGGGTCTTTCCAAGTTTTCCAGAGAAAGACCGGTCTGCATTTAAGGGGCGAAAGACCACATAAGCATCCCCACCAATGTGCCGCTAAGACAGGAGGAGAGGGTCCCTACGATGAGGGCTTTGAGACTGAGGGTGATGATTTCTGGTCTTTTCTCAGGCACCAGACCCCCCAAGCCTCCGATCATAATACCAATGCTGCTGATGTTGGCGAACCCGCACAGGGCATAAGTCATGATGGTCCTGGTATGGAGGCTTAGGCCATCTCCCATTCGGGCTAGCTCTGTGAAGGCGTAGAATTCGTTTAGAACAGTTTTTATGCCCAAAAGGCTTCCAGCTGCCTTGGCATCCTGCCAGGAGATACCCATGAGCCATGCTAGAGGCGAAAGCAGGACTCCCAAAAGTCTCTGCAGGGTAATCGGCTCCCCCGAAAAATAAGGCAGAAGGCCGAGAGCTTTATTCAAAAGAGCCACCAGAGCCACGAAGACAATCAGCATGGCAATAATGTTGGCAAACAGACGAAATCCTTCGGATGTCCCTTTGGCTATAGCATCCATGGGGCCCGAGAAGCTGTAAGGTACAACCAAGGACCCTTCGGTGTGTGTGGTGATGGGGATAACGACCCGTGACAGGATAATGGCCCCGGGAATGCTGATCAAGGAAGCGGTTAGAATGTGGATCATGGAATAAGGGACCGTCTGATCCAGGACCAGGGCATACATGCCCATGATGGTGGCCGAAGTGGTGGCAAACCCCATGCACATGGTGGTGAAGATCTCGCTGCGTGACATATTTTTTAGGTAGGGCCGTATAAAGAGAGGCGCTTCGGTTTGCCCTAAAAAGATTTTGGCCGCACTGCATACAGCCAAAGCTCCACCAATGTCCAGGGATTTTCTCATGGCCCAAGAGAGTCCTCTTACCAGCAGAGGAAGCACATTCCAGTAGAAAAGAAGCATGGTCAGTGCGCTCACCACAATGATCATGGGCAGCACCTGGAAAGCAAAAATAAAGGTATTCCCTTGACTTTCAAAGGGCGGTGCCCCTCCTCCCAAGTATCCGAAGACAAATTGCGTGCCCTCTTGGGTCGCGGCTTTTAAGGCCAGAACGCCCTGGCTGATATGAGAGAAGACTTTCTGGGCAGCCGGGACATAAAGAATGAAAACTGCCAGCGCTATTTGAAGGCCTAAACCCAAGAGGATGTGTTTAAAGCTGATCTTGCGCCGATTCTCGCTTAGCAGCGCACACAGGGCTATAAAAGAAAGGATTCCCAAGACTCCTTGCAGTAGAGATTGATGCATTTGTTTGCCCCTTTGCGCTGACTATATTTTCGTATGAGCCTACCCCTTTTTTCGGTATAGTACAAGAGCGTGAAGGAGAAGGAATGAGCCTTATTATCTATACTATTTCGGGGGTTTTCGCTTGTGGAGCGGCGCTGGCTCTTCTAAAGCTTGCAAGGCTACAGTCTCGGCACGCTGCCCTGGCTGAAGAGAATGTGGTCAACAAAACATTGCTTTCGGAGAAATTGGCCACTTTGGGCGGTCTCGAGAAAGAAAAAGAGATTCAAGCCGATCAGCTCTCCTCACTTGAGAGAGAGAATTCTTACCTTAAGGCTACCTTAGAGCAGTCCAAGCTTCACCACGCCGAGCAGATGGCTTTGCTGTCCCAGGCCGAAGAAAGTCTAAAGCACACTTTTTCTTCTCTTTCCTCTAAGGCTCTCCAAGAAAATAATTCTTCTTTTCTTAAATTGGCTGAAACTTCCTTGAGTAAATTTCAAGAAGGAGCTAAAGGGGATTTGGACCAAAGACAGAAAGCCATCTCCGAGTTGCTATCTCCGGTAAAAGAGGTGCTGTCAGAGGTGGACAAAAAAATCCAAGGCTTGGAAAAAGAAAGGATAGGCGCCTACCATAGTCTGAAAACCCAGGTGGAAGACCTCATCAAGACCCAGAAAGACTTGAGAACAGAAACCTCTCATTTGGTGCAAGCTTTGCGGGCTCCCAACGTCAGGGGTCGATGGGGAGAAATTCAATTGAAGAGGGTGGTAGAAATAGCAGGGATGCTGGCGCATTGTGATTTTTTCGAGCAAAGCCAGATGCAAGGCGAAGATGAGAAATTGAGGCCCGATATGGTTATCAAACTGCCGGCGGGCAAGTGCATTGTGGTGGATGCCAAGACGCCCCTTTCTTCCTATCTGGATTCTTTAGAAAATGTTGATCCACAGGCAAGGACGCTTCACCTGAAGAGTCACGCACGCCAGATAAGGACTCACATCCAGAAACTTTCCTCCAAGGCATACTGGGATAAGTGCCCGTCTTCCCCAGAGTTCGTCATCCTCTTTTTGCCTGGGGAATCCTTTTTCAGCGCCGCCTTGGAGCACGATCCTTCTCTTATAGAGCTGGGGGCGGAACAAAAAGTGATCCTGGCCACACCCACGACCCTGATTTCCTTATTAAGGGCTGTTTCATATGGCTGGCGTCAGGAACTGATTAACCAAAACGCCCAGCAAATCAGTCTCCTTGGGCAAGAACTGTACAAAAGGTTAACCGATCTTTCGGGGCACTTTTCTAAGATAGGGAAAAACCTGGGTGGGGCTGTGGATAGTTACAACCAGACGCTAGCCACTTTTGAAAGACGCGTGCTGGTAAGTGCCCGTCGTTTCAAAGATCTGGGCGCCTCTCATTCTTCCCAGGAGATAGACCCTCTTTCTTCGGTGGAGGCTCACCCCCGCGAACTGGTGGTTGATAAATAGGGCGAGAGGTTTTCGGGGGGGCTGGCGTGCACATAGCGTGAACCCGTTAAAATCAAGACGGCTCTTTTGCCATTGGGTGAGAAATAAGCTTTAAGCTGATGGGCCTGGAGGGGTGAAGTAACCGCTATTTGACTTAGAAAACTCAGCAGTCGGCGGGGATCGGCGGAGGAAAGGTGAACGGCTATCTTTAAGAGAAGGGGGCGCACTCCCCCTCTTTGTGCTTGTAGGTCTCCCTCAGACTCGAGAACCACAGACATAGGCTTTAAGCCCTGAGCGCGCAAGAGCTCACGCACGCTGCTTTCCACATTCACTGATCCAGGTCTTGAAAGTACACCCCGTCGCAGCAGGCTCCTGTAGAGAAGCCATTCATTATCTCTTACGCTTTCTAGCGCCCTTTTCTTGGCAAGGAGGGCTGCAAGCTGCAGCTTTAGTCCCTCACAATTCCCATGGTGTTGCTCCCAGGTTTTCTGCAAACGGTGCAACCGCACGCAAGAAAGAGAAAAAACCAGAAGGGCCATGAAAAAAAAGAAAGCTCTCTTATGAAGAAGAGGCATGGGCTTACGGCTCTTTGGAAAGATAGACGGCATACCCCCCCGCCCATGGGCCCGTGTTTCTAAAAATCACACGAGCTTGGCACTGGCTGGAAAAGTGTGCCTGCAATTTTTTTGACAGCAAAACTTCTTTGTGAGGGCTAAGAGCAGCTTGCCGAGGTAAAACCTGGAGATGGAGGTTCTCCCCTTTGCCATCAGTTTGCCATTCGTAACTAAGCAAGAAGAAGTCTCGTTGCACAGGGGGCCAAATCTCATTCATCAGAGAAGGCAAGAGAGGGGGGACTTTGGGCGCGTAGGCCTTGAAGAAAGGGAGAATTTTCCCATAAGCTAGATTTTCAAAACCTTCGTCAAGATAGGCAGAGCGGCGCGCTTCAGCTCTCAGCCTATGGATCCGGGCTTCCATGGAACGTGTGCAGGAAGCTGTCGTTTGACACCACGTTTTCAGGATCGCCTCTTGGTACAGAAATGACAAGAAGGAACAAGACAGTAAGATGCAGCTTGCGTTTGCAAGAAGGCGTGCCTGAAGCAAGCTTCGTCGACGCTTGGGAAGATAGTCTGTGACAAAGTTGGCGAGGGGGCCTTGCCTGGTCATTTTTTCTAATAGACTTTCCCAACTGTGCTCTAGAGGGGTTACCTGAATCTCAGAGGCCAAAATGTTGCAGCGATGGGCCACATATCTTTTGGTTTCCTCTAGCCTTCTGGATTTTTCTTCCAGTTGTTCCTCGCCTGGAGAAGAGAAGCATCGGGTGAGAAAGAAATCCTTCCCCAAGAATACAACTTGTCTGGTGTCGGGCGGATGTTCATAATGCAGGAGGCAAGCAGGTGGAGGATTGTCGGTGCGCTCTAAGAAACATCCTATCTCCAGAGCCGTGATACAAAGTCTTTGCAAGCGCTCATGAAAGGCTCTTAGCTCCGAGAGCCAGGGGTCTATTTTTACTGTGTCCAGAGGCACCCATAACACCCGGTCGACCCTGAAGATGGACGCCTTGATAAGGCCTGGAGAGAGGCCCGCTTCCCTTTGGGTTTTTACATACATTCGCGCTTCCTTATGAGACAGGCACGAAAGATCTTCTAATTCAAAAGCCTGCTGTTTTAAGTCCAGATAAAGGAAGAGAGGCAGGCGCGGGTTTTGATTAAATAGACGGGCTTCCTCTGAGGCAGAAAAATGGGAAGGGGTGGGGAAGAAACTTAGACTTAATCTGGCTGTATCCCTTAAAATTCCTGCATAAGCCCCGTTATCTTTGATACCTATTACCAGTGCCATCATAAGGGGGCCTTGGAAAAGGAATCATAGAGAGGGCTGAAAACCGCAAGAATGATCCATATAAAAAAACCTCCTATCAGTAAAAGCAAGAGGGGGTGGATGGCTTCCGTTATGCGTGTCACGCCTTCATCGAATTTCTGGCTGTAATACGTATTGATCAAGTAAAAGCATGAAGGCAACGCCGCTGTTTTCTCTCCAGTCTCGATCAAACTCAAGAAAAAAGAAGGAAAAAAAGAGCAGTTTCTTAAGGAATTATTGAAAGATTCTCCTCGATTTACCTGTTGAATACAACTATCAAGGATTTTTTTAATGTACACATTATTTTGTGTATCTCGGAATACTGTAAGAGACTTTAGAAGATCAACGTGTGCTTCCAAAAGGATGCTGTGGAATTCCGAAAAATTTTTTAGAAACTGAAGATGCGCCAGCGGCCCAATCCACGGCAATTTGAAAACGAAGCAGTGGAGATGAATCTTCCATGATTTTGGCCAAGCGCAGAGAGCTGCTCCCAGAACCACAAGTAAAACTTGCAAAAATAAGCCACTGTAGCAAACAAAGAAAGAGAGAGTAGCCATTAGGGCACGGGTGCTGAGAGGGGGCGTGCTAGAAAAATGACTTAGAAAAACTTCCAGCTGTGGAAGAAGTTCTCTAAAAAAGAATATCAGCATTCCCATGAGCAAAATTCCCAAAAGAAGGGGGTAGAGAAGGGAAGAATAAAGCTTCCGGTCAAGGGCTTGCTTCCGAAGGAAGTACCCGTGGGCCGCCTGAAACCCCCACTCCAATTTCCCTGTTGTTTCTGCAATGCTAAGTATGGCTATAAGGGGGGAAGGGAAATGGGAGGGGTATTGCTTTAAGGCATCTACAAAGCCGCACCCTCTTTCCATTAAGGAGATCAGGCCAGAACCCAGGTCATGAAGGCTTTTAGAATCTCCATTGGGGAGGTCCTTCAAACTTTGATAGATGGGTAAGCCTGCGCGTGTGGTGTACAGCATGTAGACAAAAAATCCTTGAAGGTCAGCGGTGCTTACTTTTGCTTTTAAGAAAGAAGGCAAGCTGAGGGTGCGTTTGCATGAGATGAGCCTTATGTTTCTGCGGCTTAGATGTTCTAGAACTTCTCGAGGACAGGACCCTACGCAGTGTCCCGTGATAATCCCTTTGCCCTCAGAAAGCCCTTTATAGAAATAGGTTCTAGCCACGAAAGTCTATGGCGTGTGCGACCTCAGAAACGGTTGTTTCTCCATCCAACACCTTCTGCTGTGCGGAAAAAAAGAGAGGTAGGAAATCCTGAGAGAAAGCCTTCACCTTAAGGTCCTCCATGTTTTTCATGCTTCCCAGACTTTGATTAAATTTGAGGCTACAGGGGATGAATTCCAGAAGAGGAAGCCGGGAGTGATAGCCTGTTAGGTGGCATTGGCTGCATCCCACCGCTTCATAAGTTTGGACTCTTCGGCCGAGGGGTAAACGGAGCAGAAGCTTTTCTTCCTGGGTCATGGGGCGTTTTCGCTTGCAGAATCTGCATAGCTTTCTCACCAGCCTCTGGGCCATCAGCCCTAAAAGATTTCCAGCCAGCATGAAGGGGGAGACACCAAGATCCAAAAGTCTCTGCACGGAAGACAAAGCGTTATTGGTGTGGAGCGTGGTCAGGACCTTGTGGCCTGTCATGGCTGCTCGCACAGCCATTTGTGCGGTTTCGGGATCGCGGATTTCACCTACAAAAATGATGTCCGGGTCTTGCCTCAGGATAGAGCGTACCCCTTCCGCGAAAGTCATCCCATGTCCCTCTTTAATCTCGGTCTGTTTGACAAAGGGCAGGGTGTATTCGATGGGTTGTTCCAGAGTCATGATATTGACATTTTCCTGGTTCATGTGAGCAAGAAGCGAATAGACAGTGGTCGTCTTGCCAGAGCCGGTGGGACCGGTCACCACGAACAGACCTTCAGGTCGCGCCAGGGTTTCTTTTAAGTGGTGCGCTATTTTCTCGTCGAAACCCAGGGATGACAGAGGAACCAGGGTCTGCGCCCTGTCCAGAATGCGCAGGACAATGCTTTCGCCATGGCTTATGGGGTGGGTAGAGATACGTAGATCGAGGGTCCTGTTTTGAAAAGAAGAGGTAAACCTTCCCGTCTGGGGCACCCGGGTTTCGGACACATTTAAGGCTCCTAGTATTTTTATGCGCGCACATACAGGGGGCCAAAATCTAGAAGCAAAAGAAATTTGGTGGTGCAATTTGCCATCTATCCTATAGCGCACACGTACGTAAGAGCTCATGGGTTCAAAATGGATATCGGAAGCCTCTTTCTCTACCGCTTTCAAAATTAAAAGATTGAGGAAAGGGATGGCAGAGAATTCCTGGTTCTGGTTACTGCTAGGAGGCCTGAGTAAGTCCCGCAAGGGGCAGCGGGGGGGCGCGTAGGATAAAGAGATAAGCCGCATGATTTCCTCTCGGGAGGCTGGAGCGAACTGTACCTCCCAGGAAGGAGACAGTTGGTGACGGAAAGCGTCTTGCATGGGGAGGTGTTCCGGGTCGACCGTCGCCACAAGCACGACATTTCCCCTTAAGGCCCAGGGGAGGGAGGTCCATTTTAGGGCTAGTTCCTTGGGCACCAGATTTACAGCTGAGGCATCGGGGGTAATTCGAGAGAAATCCACAGGAGGTAGGGTCTGCAAAGAGGATTGTAGAGCTGAAATTTCTTGGGAGCCCAAAAAGCCCAGGTCGACCAGGGCCTCTTCCAGTGAGCTTTTGTTGTTTCTGGATTCGAGCGCGGCCATATACAATTGTTCTTGGTTCACAAGGTTAAGGGCCAAGGCTCTTTTTGCCAAAGCAGAGCTCTCGTGGAAAGTGAGGGGGC
>CAYXFG010000002.1:0-17256 GCA_964464225.1 uncultured Holosporaceae bacterium | reverse complement strand
GGTTACCAGGCGGTCGGTGTTCATGTTAGAAAATCCCTTTTTATTTAATTTTTTAGGCCCAGCCGTTTGAGGCTGTGGCTTATAAGGGCAAATTTTGCTTTATTAGAAAAATGATATTACTTTATTTTAAAAAATGAGGAAAGATATTTCTTTCGTGGTAACCGTCTGCAGGAGGAAGCTGAACCAATATCCGCAGAAGAGGGCGGGTGCCAAGGGGAATCCCTGCTGCATCCGGGGGGACAGAGCGGCGGTGCCGATGCCTAGGGCGCCGGTGAGGATCAGAAAAAGCGGGAGAGCGGGGGGCGTCACCAGAAGCGCTAGCACCATCATCAGCTTTATATCGCCTGCTCCCAAGGCTTTCTTTAAGCCCGCGCTGTGAAAGAGGGCTAGCATAACCCCCAAGATCATGCTTAGGCAAAGGGGAGTGACGACAAATGAAACCGCGGGGTGGGGCGAGAACGCCAGGTAAAAAAGGATGAGGCACAGCAGAGGCAGCAAAGAAAGATTGGGGATACGATGCTGGGTCAAATCCACGTAGGACGTCCAGATAGATACGCCCCCCAGGCCGGCCCCCACTATCCAGTCTGGGGGCAGGAGGTTGCCTGGAATGACCCCTATTTTTTAGCCTTCTTTTTGATCACAGCCTTCTTGATTACAGTCTGGGCTTTCTCTCCCTCACCCTTCTTGGGGCGGGCGGTGGTCTTAGCCTTTTTGGCCTCTGGCTTTTTTGAAGGCGTGGGCGAGGAGCCCTCTTTTTTAGCCTTGGGTGCTGGCTTGGCCTTTGGTTTTGCAGCTGCTAGTTTTTTGGGTTTAGGCGGGGCCTTTTCTTTCTTCTTTGAAGTTTCCAGCGCACGGGCCAAATCTTCTTCCAGACATATACCCAGGTCTACGGGACTTTGAGGTTTTATGTTTTTGATATCCACGTGCTGTCTTTTTCTTATCTTCTCTATGGTAGCTTTAGTTGTTCCCACAAGGTTTATGATTTGGGAGTCTCTAAGTTCGGGATAGTGGGTTACCAACCAGGCCACGGCGTCGGGTTTGTCCTGACGCTTGTTGAGGGGTGTGTACTTGGGCCCCTTGGGTCGACGCACCTTATGGTGCTGGAAAAGTTGTAGGCGATAGGCGGGATCCAAGATACCTTTCTCGATCTCCTCCAAGGTCAATTGGCCCGTGGCAACGGGATCAATGCCAACAATATAGATATCACCGTCTGCCAGGGCCTGGACTTCCAAGAGGTGGAGACCACAGAAAATAGCGATTTGATCAAATGTAAGGGCCGTATTGTCTAGAAGCCATACAGCAGTGGCTTTGGGCATTAAAGGACCAGACATTGTTCATTCTCCTCTATCTGTGCGATTGAATCATGTTGAGGTTATTCTATTGTGAGATAGGTACTGGGTAAAGTGTTTTCGTGCAAAGAAAAAAATTATTCTTACACGCCACGAATTCTGGGATAACTTTATTTTTTTAAGAATAGGGCTTCAAATTCTCGCCACTCCCTTACGCCCATCCCACTGTTCTCTTGGGCGACCGCTTCGCCTGCCAAGAGACGCTTTAGCACGTTTAGCCCAGCCTTGGACAGGGAGGCGGCTTCAAGGCGGTAATTGACGAAAGCTTCGTAGGTGTGAGGGACCCACTTCTTAACAATGTCCAGCATGATCAAAGCGTAGACCCGGATTTCGTGCTGGGCATGAGGGTCGGCTCGTAGGGATAAAAAGTGCAGCAAGTTGTGCAGGTTAATTTTCCAATACCATTGAGTATAAAATCCCACAGGCAAGTTGATGCGAGCCAGTTCTCTGGCGAGGCTGGCACGGTCGGGGTCCAGGGGACGCCCCTGGTGGTCGCTGTTTAGAAGGTCTTCATAAGTGTCGTAGCATTGGGCGGCATCTCTCTTTAGAAGGTCCAGGGCGCGTTTGGCGTCGGCCTCCCCGAAAGTTCCCCCCCGTCCTTGGCGGTTGAGGCTGGACTGCGTGGCCAGATTTTGAGGTTCTGGTATATAGAATTCCCTGTCTAATACCGAGTATCGCGCCGAATATTCGTTGATGCTGGAAGCCCGGTGCCGTACCCATTGGCGAGCCACGAACATGGGGAGCTTTATGTGAAACTTTATTTCACACATTTCGAAGGGGGTGGTGTGCCGGTGCCGCATAAGGTAATGAATCAGACCTTGATCTTGAAGGGTCTTTTTGGTGCCACGTCCATAGGAAACACGGGCCGCCTGCACGATGGCGTCATCGTTTCCCATGTAGTCAACGACGCGGATAAAACCGTGATCCAGGACGGGGAAGGATTTATAAAGGATTTCTTCCAGCCCCTGCGATGAGGCCCTATAGCTGGGAGTTGGATGACTCCGGAGATCACCCACAGCAGAATCAGGATTTTCAGCGCCTACAAGCGGTTCCTCCCCGGGGGGACAGCTCATCTTGGAAGTCATTTTCCGTTTCCTTTCTGTTGGATCTAGATCAATATTGGGTAAATTCTCTATTTCACCTCAGGGCCGTCAGTATAACGCCAGCGGCGATAAGGACGCTGCCTAGAACAAAAGAGACGCCCAGAGGCTCATGGAAAAAGTGATGCCCCAAAAGGGGTACAAGAATAAAAGCCAGGGACATAAGGCTGTAGGCGCGCCCCAGGGGGATGTACTGAAGTGCCCAAATCCAAACAACAGTGGCCAGACTATAGAGGCCGAGGGCAGATAAAAAATGAGGATCCAGAAAAATCATCCAGGGTTTCCCCAGCTTGCTCAAGCTGAGGGCGCTTTTCTTGAAAAGGATTTGTCCGAAGGAGACTCCCACCACAGAAGCTGCCAAAAGAAAGTAGATCATATCTTGGACTGTAGCTCTTGCTGTAGGTCTCGTCAATCGGAAGATCCTGACGAAAGAACAAGAAGTTGACGGCAGCCGCAATGCCCTTTAGCCTTAAATAATAAAAACCCTAAGTTTAACAGGAGCTTATAAATATGATTAAATGCCCATGTCTCTTTTTCGTGAAACTAGTTCTTTTGGTGGTAGCAGCTTCAAGTTTGCAAGCTTATGCAGGCGCAGATGAAAAAAAGCACCATAGACATCACTATGGATCTGCTCAAGCATACCAGGGTGGTGTTTATGCCGGTGATACAAATTCACAATTTGAGGTCCAAACAGGGAACAATGACTCACAGGTTGCTGTTTTTGGTTCGGATACCCCATAACAAGACACGCCTCAAGGGGTAAATGGCGACGGTTTGGCTAATCTCTTTTAAAATGATACAGGTGCTCTTTTTGGCACTGTTCGTGTATTCTTTTGCAGCTCAAGCTGTCCCTCTAAAAGGAGAGAGAATTGTTTCTCAGCCTGTGCAGGGGCTGTCTTCAAAGAGCCCCTCCCTAAGCCTGGAGAGCTCTATTATTCAGAAGGACTTTCAAGCCAACGCTTCTAAGAAAACGTTCGACGTGGATGACGTGGATGTGATCCAAGATAGCAATGACAGCCGAACCCTCATTTCTTATAAACAGCCCACTCTTCTAGACAATTTAGACCTTTCGGGCCCCAGTCCTGGGGCTGCATCGCAGGTTGGGAGCGCCTGGGACGCTTATATCCCCCTTTCAAAACAGGCTTTTCCCAAGCCTGTTATATCGCCGTCTTCTAAGGCTTTGGCCTCCGGCAACGCCAGTTTGGCCCGGGAACTTTTTCAGGCTACCCATCCCGCTGACGAGTATGAGTTTCATATCGAGAACATAGAGATGTACCAAGCAGGTGACCATAATAAGCAATTTATTAATCTAGGAAAGGGCAACGGCCCTTCGCGTATTCTGGGGGTTAATGTTCAAGTTGAAGGCCAGAATGACGCTGTGATCGAGGGTGCTTCTGGGGCCTAGTTCTAGGCAAGTTCTTCTCTATTTCCTGGTGTCTTCTCTAGAATCTTTTAATTTCCTTGTGTTTTGTGTAAAAGAGAGTGTCTCCTTGGGAGACAACCCCCGAAAGAGGGGCCCTCTTTGATGCACGGTAGGTTAAGTTAGATGTCAGAAAAGCATTTTGATCACAAGCGCTTGGAAAAACTCCTTTATGAGGAGTGGCAAAAGCTAGAATCCTTCAAGGTGCGCGGCTCTGGCAAACCTTACACCGTTTTGATGCCCCCCCCCAACGTTACGGGTACCCTGCACCTGGGGCATGCTCTTACCTTCACTTTACAAGACATTTTGATTCGTTTCCATCGCCTGCTGGGGGAGGATGCTCTGTGGCAGCCTGGGACCGACCATGCCGGGATCGCGACGCAGATGGTGGTAGAGCGTGAGCTGGAAAGGGAGGGTCTGAGCCGGCGCGCTATGAGGCGTGATGACTTTGTGAAGCGTGTATGGCAGTGGAAAGAAAAGTCGGGTGGCGCCATTGTTGATCAGCTTAAAAAGCTGGGGGCCTGTGTAGATTGGTCTCGCGAGCGCTTTACCATGGATGAAAAAGCTTCCCTTTTGGTGACGCAGGCTTTTGTGAGACTCTACAAAGCTGGCCTTATTTACAGAGACAAAAGGCTGGTCAACTGGGACACGCACTACCAAACCGCTCTTTCCGACATTGAAGTTGAGAATAGGGAGGTAAAGGGAAATTTTTATTACTTGCGCTACCGCCTTGTGGATGGGACGGGACATGTCACAGTGGCCACAAGCCGTCCTGAGACTTGCTTTGCTGACCAGGCCATAGCTGTACATCCCCAAGACGAACGGTACAAGCCTTATGTGGGCAAGAAGGTGCTTGTTCCTCTCCTTGATCGAGAAATCCCCCTTATTGCTGACGCCTATTGTGACCCTGAGAAAGGCACGGGGGCCGTTAAGATTACCCCGGCTCACGATTTCAATGATTTTGAGGTGGGAAAGCGGCACGGGCTGACACTTTTAAATATCCTCACCCCCGATGGACGTCTCAACGAAAACGTGCCCCAAAAATATAGAGGCCTCTCGTGCCAAGAAGCAAGGCAGGTATGCGTAGAAGATCTGGAGCAAGGTGGGCATCTGGAAAAGATAGAAGCTGTGGTGCAGGCTGTGCCCCATGGGGACCGTTCAGGCGTGGTGGTTGAACCTTATCTTACGGATCAGTGGTACGTGGACGCCCCCAAGCTTGCCGCAGAAGCCAGGGCAGCGGTCCAAGAAAAACGTACTTTCCTTATTCCCGAGCAGTGGGAAAAGGTTTTCTTTGATTGGATGAACAACATTCAGCCCTGGTGCATCTCGCGCCAAATTTGGTGGGGGCACCAAATCCCTGTGTGGTATGGGCCTGATGGCTTGGTATTTGTTTCTGAGACTGAGGAAGAGGCCTATGACCAGGCCCGCTCTTACTACGGGAATGCCCATATTTCTTTGAAAAGAGATGAGGATGTTCTGGATACATGGTTTTCCTCCAGTCTGTGGCCGCTTTCTACCTTGGGGTGGGAGCAAGACGCGTCTTTCTTTCATAGACACTATCCCACCGACGTTCTGGTGACGGGTTTTGACATCCTGTTTTTCTGGGTTGCCCGTATGATGATGATGGGCCTTCACTTTACAGGCGAAGTGCCTTTCAAAAATGTGTATCTTCACCCCTTGGTGCTTGACGCAAAAGGACAGAAAATGTCCAAATCCAAGGGCAATGTTATAGACCCTCTGGCGATGATAGAGGCCTATGGAGCGGACGCTCTTCGTTTTTCTCTGGCCTATCTGGCGGCTCCCGGTCGTGATTTAAGATTTTCTAAAGAAAACGTAGAATTTAGCCGCAATTTCATGACGAAATTCTGGAACGCCCTGAGGTATGCCCAGATGAACTCTTGCGGGGTAGAGACAGCCTTCGACCCAGATTCCGTTACCTTATCTCTGAACCAATGGATTGTTTGGGAACTGTCAAGGCTGGTCGAAGGGGTCACAGACTCATTGGAGAAGTATAGATTTCATGAGGCAGCCCGTGGACTTTATGATTTTTTCAGGGGGACTTTTTGCGATTGGTATCTTGAGTTCTCTAAACCCATCCTTCAAACTGGTTCAAAAGAGGAGCTAGAGGAAACAAGAGCCACCCTAGCCTGGGTTTTGTGTCAGTTCTGTTTACTGCTTCATCCGTTTTGTCCCTTTATAACCGAAGCGTTGGCTATGGAACTAGGCTTTTCTGGCGCTCACGATCTTTTGATTCATAAGCGGTGGCCCACTCCCCTGGGCCAAGGATTTGAAAAAGCCCAGCGGGATGTAAGATGGCTAATCTCCTTCATAAGCGCCCTACGCTCCTTCAGAACTGATCTTCACATAAGTCAAGCCTACCTTTTGGAAATCAATATGAGGGACCTTTCTGCCGAAGATAAAAAAAGAGTTGATCTTTATCATCCCCTTCTCCTAAGAATGGGGCGACTTAAAGAGGTAAAATTTGAGGGGAGGCAGTCGCGGCAGGCTGTGCGCATGATCCACCAGGAGCAAATCATTGACGTTAAGGTGGAAGGCGCAATTAACGTAGATCACGAAATTCGTCGTTTGACCCAGCGCCTGTCCATGGTTGAAAAAGAACTTTCCAAAACCCAGAGCAAGTTAGAAAACCAGGAGTTCATGAAGGGGGCGCCCGAGGCCATCAGGGCAGAGATGGAAAGACGGCAGCAGGCTTTTCTTGGGGAGAAAAAAAGGACCGAGGAAATTCTTCAAGAGCTGACTTCCCTGGGAGGCTAATCTCTTTTCTGGGGAGCAAATTTGGCCCTGTCTTCTGGGTTAAAGACTGAGGCTTAAGAAGGTGAGGACGGCCGTCTTGCGCCACCGGCCCGGGGGGACGCTTCCAAATCTTCTGTTTGTTTTTCTTGTTCTAAGAACTGAGTCCTCGATTCTTCATCCGCTTGTAATTGTAGGTCAGCTAGTTCTTCGGTAACCCTTTCTTGTTGGGTGGGGGCCTTTCCGGCTTCGTAGGGCTCACGCAGGTTAAGGCCGGAGGGCATCTCCAGGGGCGCATTACTTAGATTGCCTGGGATTAGTTGCTCATCCTCTCGGGTTTCTAAATTTTGGTCTGGCAGGGCACTTATTTGCACCTCAGGTGGCGTCAAGCTGGTCTGGATGACGTTGGAGGGCTTGCTTTGTTCCTGTTCTTTAAACTCCATCTTTTTTTGGATCAGTCTTTGAACTTCTATGGCAGAGGCCTTTCTTGGTGCAATCACCAAGCTAAAATCGAAGGTCCCATCCTGGTTGGGGGATATGAATTGGTCCACCACATCGATGACGCGAGGTGCCGTGAGCACAATCTGGGATTGGTTGGCGGAATCATCGTCGATGGTTAAACTGGGAATAAGGGGTACCTGCTGGTTCTTCAGAGGGGTTTTGGACCAGTCTGTCTTGGGCAGATAGACCAGGATGTTTTTTTCCTCAGGGATGCTTTGAAAATCAAAATACTGTCGTGTGTTGGAGCGTATTGTTAGCCAGCACGTGTTGGGCCCTTTTTGAGACAATTCCACAAGCTTTACCTTGGTTTTGGCCTCATCAGGATCAATGGACTGGGTGATCTCGATGAGGGGCTGTACCACCACGGGCGTGGGGGGCGCCGGCGGCGGAGGAGGTGGAAGAACGGGCTTCTCAGGCTCTTGGCGTATGAGCCTTATTTCGTAGCTGTATCCCTTCTTTGACTTCTTAAGGCCTTTTGATTCTAAAACAGAGCGGGGGTGGAGCGACACCATACAAACCTGTATTCCTTCGCCGTTGGTGAAAAGGGCGTATTTTTCGACATCCCCTAAGGCCTGCTTGCTCTCTGAGGGTATGTTCCAGACCGTGTCTTCGGGGGCCTCAATCTTTAAAAGACGGTGCTGCTTATCCTCCTTGACGTAGAGGTTGCTGGGTTGCGAAAGGGAGAGGGAGATTCTAGTGCTATTCCCTTCAGCTGTGACCTGCAGCCTGTTAATCATGAGGTTAGAAGACTGGGAGAGAACAGAGAGAGCGAATCCCAGGGTGAGAACGGCAAGCTTTTTTAAAACTGGCATTAGCTTCGTTCCTCCCAGTGGGTGTGGGGCTGCAAGATGTCCCCAGAGTCAGAAGGGAGGCGCTTCTGGAGAGACAATAAAATTTTGTACCCCAGAAAGATCATGAAAAAGAATGTCATCAACAAAGCTAGCGCCCTAAAGTTCCCTAAATCGATCAGAGTCTTGGGTGCGTGTTCGTAAAAGGAGATGACTCTCAGCTCTTCGGAAGAAGGAACTTCAAGAGACACGTCCACGGGGATTTGATAGTCTTTTTTAAAGCGATCAACGGTGAGGAAAGGATCTAGGCCTAAAAACTCAGCGTAAGACTTTAGGAAACCTATGGCATAACTTTGGTCAGGAAGCCTGCCAAGATGCCCCTCTTCGAAAGCTTTGAGAAACGATTCATTTATATTAAGTTTTTTGGAAACCTCAGAGATTTTGTATCCCTTCTGGAGGCGAGCCTCCTTCAAGATTTTAGGAATAGATTTATTTTTATTGAATATATCTATTTTTTTTTGCTGGCTCTTTTTCTTAAACATAAGATCCATGTTCTCCCTACTACTACAATATACGCTTAGATATTGGATTTCAACAAAGTACTTTTCTGCTCCCATATGCTCCTGTTGAAAAAGCCCCGAGTTTCCCCTAAGCTGGGGGCATGCGTCGTATTCAAGTGGCCCCCTCGCTTCTTTCAGCTGACTTTTCACGCCTGGGGCAAGAGCTGGAAGCGTTGGAAAAGGCGGGTGCCGACCTTATTCACATCGATGTGATGGATGGGCACCTGGTCCCTAATTTGAGTATGGGGCCTGCGTTGGTGCATTGCATTCGTCCCCATAGCCGGCTGCCGTTTGATGTCCATCTTATGGTCAGTCATCCGGCCCTTTTCATTGAGCCTTTTGCCCGAGCCGGGGCAGACATCCTCACCATCCATGTGGAAGTAGAGGAGCCCCAGCGTGTCTTGGGCCAGATAAAAGCTCAGAACATAAAGCCAGGTCTGGCTCTGGGCCCCACCACTTCGTGGGAGACAATCATTCCCCATCTGGAAAAAGTAGAGCGGGTTCTGGTGATGGCTGTCCCGCCGGGGTTTGGAGGCCAGCCTTTTGATCCGGTGGTTCTGGACAAAATCTCAGCCCTTCGCACCTTCATAGACCGCCAAGCCTTGCCTTGTAAAATTGCTGTGGATGGAGGTGTGAATGCCTCCAATGGGGCGCGTATCGTGGCAGCGGGGGCGGATGTTTTGGTGGCCGGTTCTTATGTTTTTAAGGATGGAGCAAGTGCCTACGAAAAGAATATAAGTGCGTTGAGGCTAGGGTAAGCCGATTCTTACTTCAGTATCTGCCAGAAACAAGGATTTTCTGGCCGTCTTGCTCTTGTGTATTTGCCCCCCCCATGTTATGTATAGTCACAGTAAGAAACCAGCCAGGACTTAGTTTTACATATGGAACCCACTCCCAGGACCGAAGATTTCTCGAAACTTCGTTCGTGGCTGTTCCCCGTTCATAAAACAGAGCTGAGGCTTTTGATCCCCATGGGGTTGATGATGGTTTTGACAAGCTTCAATTTCTGGATCTTGCATATTTCCAAAGATACGTTGGTGATCACGGCCGAGCATTCGGGAGCTGAGGTGATCAGTTTCCTTAAACTTCCTGTTTTCATTGTTTCCATTTTTTTTGTTATGGGTTTCACCTGGATTTCGAACCTGGTGCATCAAAAAGCCATTTTCTATGGCATAGTGGGCTTTTTTCTCTGTTACATCTTTCTCTTCACCTTTTTCCTTTATCCCGCCCAGGACGCTTTAAATCTCTTCTCTGCTCCGGAAATCAGTCGACTGATGAAGACATATCCTTACTTTAGGTGGGTATTTCCGGTCATAGGCTATTGGAGCCACAGCTTATTTTACATCATTGCCGAATTGTGGGGCGCTGTGGTTTTATCCATGCTGTTTTGGCAGTTCGCCAACCAGATTACCACTGTGGAGCAGTCTCGACGCTTCTATATGTTGTTGGGCATCTTCAATGGTATAGGAACCATTGCCTCAGGGCTTTTCGTGGCGCATTATGAAAAGGTCTTGGAGGCACCGGCCGCTAACCTCTATGGGGCAAAACTGCAGGATCTGTTGTTTGCGTGTATGGCAGGCTGTGCGGGCATCATCTGGCTGTATTCTTGGATTAACAAGCATGTGGCTAACACAGACTATTTTTATGACCCCAAAACGGGCAGGCCTGAATATAAAGATGAAATTAAACTCTCCTTTCTGGACAGTTTTCGTTACATACTAAGCTCTCGCTACGTGGGGTACATTGCGGTTATTTCCATTGCTTATAATATTGCTATCAATTGTGTGGAAGTAACCTGGAAAAGCCAAATTAAGGCCTTGTACCACGACCCCTTATCCATGGAGAGGTACTTCGCTGAAGTGACCACCTACATGGGATGGATTACTTGCGCCATTGCATTCTTCGGGACAGGGTTTATTCGAAAATTCAGCTGGAAATCCAGCTCTCTTTTAACGCCCTATGTCATGCTGGTTATGACCATCTTGTTCTTTGTGCCCATTTTATGGGCAGACCACATCGATTCCTTATCTCTGTTTTTTGCCATGACGCCCCTTACGTTATCGGTGTGGTTGGGCCAGGCACATAATCTTTTTAGCAAAAGTTGCAAATACAGCTTCTTCGCCGCAACTCGGGAGATGGCCTTCGTTCCGTTGGACGCAGAATTGAAGGTCAAAGGAAAGGCTGCTGTTGATATCTTGAGTGGCCGCATAGGGAAGTTTGGGGGAGCTTTTATCCAGTCTCTTCTTCTATCATTGCCTTATTTGGGCTCACAATTACTTATTGCTCCTTATCTTCTCGGGATCTGTCTCTTGGTGTTTGTCCTATGGATCTTCTCTGTGAATGCCCTGAACAAAGATTTCCTAAAAGTTGCCTATGGAAAAGCCCCCCGCCCTTAAGGAAAACCCCATTCTGATCGGCGCCGATCACGCTGGCTTTGCCCTAAAGGAAAAGCTTAGAAACTCCTTTCCTGGGCGTTTTCCAGGCTTTGAAGACATGGGGGTTTACGATGAGGAGCCCTCTTCTTACTCGGCCACCGCCCACGCTGTGGCAAAAGCCTTGCAGAGCCGCGGGACAGGCTTTGGTGTTTTGATTTGCGGCACAGGCCTTGGTATGTCCATGGCAGCCAATCGTCACAAGGGCATTCGTGCTGCTCTGTGCTGGTCAAAGGAGGTAGCCCTGCTGGCGCGTCGACACAATGATGCCAATGTGATAATCTTTGGATCGAGGTTTATCCAACCAGAGCTGGCTTGTGAATGTCTTTCTTTGTTTCTGGAAACGCCTTTCGAAGGAGGGCGGCATACGGCTCGCGTAAGAGGCATCGACGATTTATGAACAAGACTGAACCCTGGGATCCACAGACGGCCACCGCGTCCTTGCATGAGGACCCTCAGCTGTTTGGCCTCTTATCAAAAGAGCTGGAACGCCAGAGGCATACACTCGAGCTGATAGCTTCTGAGAACATCGTTTCCCCGGCCGTTCTTCGGGCTGCAGGTTCAGTTTTGACCAATAAATATGCTGAAGGTTATCCCGGGCGTCGATACTACGGGGGCTGCCATGTGGTGGACGAAGTAGAAGACCTGGCAAACCAGCGCCTAAAAAAGCTTTTCAACGCTCAGTATGTGAACGTTCAGCCCCATTCGGGCGCCTCTGCCAACCTGGCAGCCTTTCTAGCTTTCCTAAAACCAGGCGATACCTTCTTAGGTATGTCTTTGGCGGAAGGGGGCCACCTGACCCACGGATCGCCTGTCACCATTTCTGGAAAGTGGTTCTGTCCGGTTTCCTATGGCGTGAACCCAGATACGGGTTTGATAGATTACGATGAAGTACAGGAAAAGGCCCGCGCCCACCGCCCTCGTCTTATTATCGCGGGGGGGTCTGCTTATTCTCGTATTATTGACTTCAAAAGATTCAGAGAGATCGCTGATAGTGTAGGCGCTTACCTCATGGTGGACATGGCGCACTTCGCGGGCTTGGTAGCTGCCGGTCTTTATCCGAGTCCGCTACCTTATGCGCACGTGGTGACCAGCACCACGCATAAGACGCTGTGTGGCCCCAGGGGAGGTGTTTTGTTAACCAACGAGCCAGAGTGGGGCAAGAAATTGTCTTCGGCCGTTTTCCCGGGATCTCAAGGCGGGCCTCTTATGCATATCATTGCGGCCAAGGCTGTGGCCTTTGGCGAGGCGTTGCAGCCGTCCTTTAAGATATATGCTAAGCAAGTTATAGACAATGCTAAAGCTTTGGGCCAGACCTTGGTGGAAGAGGGGCTTCAGATCGTTTCGGGTGGAACTGACACGCACCTGCTGCTTGTGGATTTACGGGCTAAAAATATCACGGGTAAGGCGGCAGAAGAAGCTTTGGACGAGCACAGGATTGCTTGCAACAAAAACAGCATCCCCCAAGACCCTCTGCCCCCCAAGCTGGCTTCAGGCATCCGCGTGGGGACGCCCGCCCTTACGAGCCGCGGTTTTAAAGAAGATGACTGCCGGCTGGTGGGGCATCTTATTTCCAAAGTTCTTAACGCTCATGGGCGTCCCGCTGATGAGGTTTTAGCTGTCAAAGACCAGGTCTTGAAGGTAGTGGAAGACTTATGTTTGGCCCATCCTATCTATCCTTCCCTGAGAACACTTTAACGAGACCCGGAGAAAAGGCTCGTGTCCCGCAAAAACTCAAGTTATACGAAAAGATCTGCGGGCCGCTTGGCAGCCGTTCAGACTCTTTATCAAATCGAGGTAGGGGGAGGCGAAGTCGAAACGGCGGTCTCTGAATTTGGCCAATACTACTGCGGCCACAATATGGAAGAAGCGCAGCCCATCAAAGCAGATATGGCTTTTGTATCCGCTTTAGTGACAGGGGTGCACGCTCATAAGGCCCAGCTTGACGCCCTCATTCAGCTCCACCTCACCAAGGGATGGGTGCCTCAGCGCCTTGAGAAAGTCATGCTACAGATATTGCGAAGTGGATGCTTCGAGCTTCTCTACAAGCCTGATCTAAAGACAGCGGTTATTATTTCGGAATACGTAGATATAGGGGCAGCTTTCTTCGACAAGAAAGAGACGAATTTCTTGCATGCTCTCCTGGATAAAATAGCCAAAGGGATAGAGGGACGCCAGGATCCTTGACCTGGGCGCGACCTCGCGTAATAATTCATAAAAGATAAAAAAAACGAAGAGGGCGGGAGGCCCTGTATGCGAGCATGTCTGGGATTCATCTTACTTTTTTCCTGTGTAGTACAGGCCTAATAATCTTTTGTCTTTTTAAGGATTGGGCCTTCGGGCAGGGACTTTATGTGCCTACAGTCTTCTGGATCATTTCTTTGTTGTTCTTTTTCTTAACCCCCCAACAAAACTTCAAAACTGGCTTTTTATTTGGGATCTTTTCCTTGTTTTTCGGGGTTTGCTTTTCAGCCTTTAAGAGTATTGTTCTTACACTGCCTCTGGCGGGCGGCGCGCTTGAAGAAGGACAGCAGCAGGAAGACTTTCCCCGGCGAGGAATCGGTCATCCGTTTCTACTGTCTCGTAAGATCAGGCACCTTTTCTTGGCACGTTCATGAAGGGGCTGGGCCCGACCTTGGGTGAGAGGGGCTAGGACACCTTGGATTTTTCCCACATCCCTTTTTTAAGCTTGATGATCTTGTTGCCCTCTTTGGGGGCGGGTTTCATTTTAAGTATGGATAAGAATACGCCCCTGGCCAAGGTGCGAGGGGCAGGTCTGTTTGTAGGATTTTCAGTAATTTTCCTTGAAATCATTATGGGCTTGTTGTTTAACCTGAAAAGCCATCTTGTACAGTTTGTGGATTATCAGCGGGTGGGAGGTGGCCTACTTGTTTATCAGGTGGGCCTTGATAGGCTCTCGTTGGTCTTTTCTTTTTTCTTGGGGGCGGCTTTCCCTGCTTTCCTTTTTCTGTGCTCTCTGACATTTAAGAAATCTCTGAGAACCCTAACAGCAGCTCTTCTCTTTGCGCAGAGTGCCGCTTTTGGCCTGATCTGTAGTTTGTCCTTTCTCAATCAGTTCATTTTCCTTCAGCTTCTGCTCCTGGTTGGGTTCTTCCTAATGGCCGAGTTACAATCTTCCTTGCAGAAAGATAGAGCTTTTGGATTTGGTATAAGCTCTTTTTTATTTTGCTCCTGCTTGATGTTTCTTATAGTTGACAGACAAGAAAGCCTTTCGCCGGGGCAGGCTTGCTGGGTCCTTTATCTATCTTGCTTGGCCTTGGTGCCATTTTTCCCATTTTCCGAAGTTTGGCTAAAGAACTTTTCAGTCTTCCCACCCCTTCTGAGGGGAGGGGGGGGTGCCCTGTTCCTCATCTTGGGATTCTATTTTGTGGTCAGGTCCTCTTGCCTGATGCCCGCAGGGGAGAATTTTTTGTTGGGCCAGCCCTTCAAAGCCATGGCCCTCATATCCTCTGGGAACTGTTTGTTGCAGCTTTATCATGGAAAAAGCATAGGGGAAAAGCTGCTTTTTTTCTTTCTGTTCTTGTTCTTTCTTTTGCTCAGCGGCTATCTTTTCTTGCCCCTTCATTGGGCTCCTGCGCTAACCGTTTTAATTCTTTTTGGTGGGGTCCTCCTGGTATTTGTTCTAACAGTTTTTGGAATGCTAAAGGACAGAATAGAGACAGATGGTTTAAATGAAATAAAAGGCCTGTTTCAGATAGCACCTTGGATTTCCCTTTCCTTTTTCTTCAGTCTTCTGCTATGTGCCGTAGCGGCGGTGGGGGCCTGTGCATGGCTTATGGGAAGGCTGGGGGTGCTGGGGGCGTCTCCCTCTTCATTGGCGGCCTTCTTCCTCTCTTTTCTTGCCGTGTCGACGACCAGTTTTTATCTGCTCCATGCTTTCTCGGCGTCTCTTGCAGACAAACCTTCCAGCACTTTAATATGGGGTGTGCGCGACCTCCGGCCACCAGAAAGAGTGGTGGTTTGCTCCCTGGGAACGGGCTTCGTATTTTTGCTGCTTCTCTGCCCTTGGGTTGAAAAATTCCTAGCCCCTTTTTTTGAGTGTGCTGGATGATGGTTGTGGGCATCTCTAAGAGTGCCCTTTGGGGGGCCTTGCCAGACGTCGTTTTCCTTCTCGGATCATTGATTTGCCTGGTGGTCACCGCCTTTAGCGCTTATGTTCCAAGCGCCCGGGGCGGGCGTTTCGAGAGGAGATTGGGGATAGGGGCAGGGGGCCTGACACTCACGGTGATGGGCCTTTACCTGGCCACTCTCTTCTTCTGGGGGCCGGAGGGGGCTTCTGCTCACTCCGTGCTGGGGCGAAGCTGCCTTGTGGCGAAAATTTTTCTTCTGCTCAGTATTATGCCTACGCTGTACAGTTCTTCTGAGAAGAGGGCGGGTGTCAATCCCCTTCTTCCCGGGGTCTCCGATGGTCTTTTTTCCCGAGGGTTCCTTATGGTGGGTGCGGGAGCGACTCTTATGCTTGTGGGCACAGCACATCCTCTTTTTTCCCTGCTGCTCATCTTCTTGCAGCTTGTGTGCCTGGCTTTTTACCTACTGTGTAAGTGGCCTCGAAAAGAATGCAGCCTGATTTTGAGGCATGGGTTTCGAGTGACTGTTATTTTCTTTGTGGTGTACTTGCTGGGGTGTTTAGTTCTGCTCTATCAAGGCAGACCCTATTTTCTTTCTTCATCCCCGGCACCTGCAGGCTATCTGGGGATGATCATTGTGTGCTTGAGTTTTATGTTTCTAATCTTGGGGCCTTTTTATAGGCGTCCAGACAGAAACTCAGAGCCCCTCTTTTGTTATAGAGATTTTCTCTATGGGGGCGTCTTTATACAAAGCGCTTTCGTCTTTTACTTACAGAAGCTGTTGGTGAGCTTTCCTCTGCCTTTGGATAAATCTTTCTTTATCATCCCTGTGCTTGGTTTAGTTTTGACTGCTTTTAGGGCATTTCGCTTGCAGTCCTTGGCACAGATACTTATGAACCAGGGCTTTCTTCAAGCCTGCACGTTTCTTTTGCTAGCAGGGGCAGGGTCCGCCAAGCTGAGCTTGGCTTATTTTGTTTTTGGCCTGCTAAGTCAAACCTGTTTTACGGCTTTATTTTTAGAGGTGAGATGCAACGGTAGGCCCGTTATCTCTTTGATGCAAATGAAGGGGCTGGGACATGTGCATCCTTTAGCATCTGTGCTGTTAAGTGTGGCTTGTCTTTGCCAAGTGGGGGCTCCGCTCCTGGGAGTGTTCTTCTTAAAGTTCGAGATCCTTGGTTTCCTCCTGGCATTTCCATGGAGCCAATGGGGGTTGGCTTTAGTCTGGGTTTTCCTTAGCGCCTTTACCCTATCGGGGGCCCCATTTTTCAAAATTATGAGCTTTCTTTGGTTCAAGAATCCAGAAGCGCCGGGCATCCATTCTTCGCTCAGCTTATTTGGACTAGCTTTCTTGCTGTGGGTTATGTTAGTGTCGTATGGAATTTGGTACGGCTTGTTTGAAAAATTTTTGTAAATACTTGGACCCCTGCTCTACTTATACTCTCGAGTCCCACGAGACTTGCTCAAGCACCATGGACCTGGCCCACTCTTATGTGAGGGAGCAGCACCCTTTTGACAAGCCGCACGTGGTTCTTTCTTTGGGTCAGACCCAGGGCAGAGGAAAAGTAGGCCGCACCTGGGAATCGCCGCCCGGCAACCTTTATTGTACTTTCATTGTTTCGACGCTGGAAGTCGGATGTTCTAGTCAGGGCCTAGCCCTCTATGCCTATCACATGCCTTTCCTTGTGAGTGTGGCGTTAGGGCGCGCTCTTAAAAGCCTGGGAGTGGTGCATGCTTTACACTATAAATGGCCCAACGATTTGCTGGTGGATGGAAAGAAGCTGGGGGGCATTCTTATTGAAAGAGATATTCTGCAGGATCGTTCCTATTATTGCATAGGCATGGGTGTTAACCTTCAGAACCACCCCCCATCTCTTCCTGCTACCTGTTTAAGGGCACTGGGTTATAAGCTTTCGGCTTATGATTTGGTAAAAGCATTTATGGAGGAGTGGGCGCGCGTCTGGTCATGCTACGAAAGGGAAGGATTTTCTGGGTTTCGTCAAGAATGGTTGACTCACGCCTACCGCCTAAATTGCATGATCAGCTTCTCGGGCGCCCATAAAAGTCACCACGGAGTTTTTGAGGGGATCAGCCTTGAAGGAGCGCTGATCTTAAGAGAAGGATGCGGCAGAAAGAGCCTTTTGTACTCGGGAGAAATTTCCCCCTAGCAAAACTCAAGCTACGCTTCTAAGTGCCAAATTTTAGAGGGTCCCATGAGGGCCAGTTTTTACCCTATACAGAAAGAGAGCCGATGAACAAAAATCTTTTAT
>CAYXFG010000001.1:10193-28363 GCA_964464225.1 uncultured Holosporaceae bacterium | reverse complement strand
CGCCGTAGCCTTCCCTGCCGCAGCCTTGGCAGTCGCTGGCTCGGCCTTCTTGGCGGGTGTTTCGGGGGGCTCACTGGCATTCTTAATCTTTAAATCCAACTGGTCCAAAGCTTCTTGCTGCTCCTTGACTTTGTTGCGCGCTTGCTCTGTTGCCGCCTGAGCCTTTGCAAAATCCTCCTTTTTCTCTTGGGCTTCCTTCTCGGACTTCTGCGCCTCTTCCAAATCTTTCTGTGCCTTGGACTGGGCAACATTGGCTTGGCTGACCTCGGCCGCGGCTTGCTCCTGGGCTAGGATGGCTTTCTCCATCTCTTCCTTCTTGTAGGGGACAGCGTTCTTTGCCTTTTGGACTTCCTTGTCAGCTTCTTCCTTTTTCTTCTGGGCTTCTTCTTTCTGACTTGCAGCTTGCTCAACGGCTTTGTTAGCCTTCTCTTTGGCTTCCGCCGCTTGTTGCTGCTGGGGGGTGAGGGCCTCTTGTTCCACTGGGGCAGCGCTCCCCTGGGTTGGGTCTTTTTCTGGTTTTTCGGCCGGGGGTTCGGGGCTTTCTGGCTTGCCCCCTTCCCCCATTTCCTCTTTCAATTTGTCTTTTTCGCTGGCTGGCGCTTCACCCTCCGATGAGCTTTTATTTTCTTTATCGGGAGCGGCGGCTTCCGATGTGCCTTCGGGGGATTTGCCTTCCAGTTTTTCAAGCTGGGATGACAGACTGTTGACAGGTCGTGCTAGCCCCAGGACAGAAAAACTGAGGGCCCAAGTGACTAACAGCACAAAAAGAGTCTTCATCCCTTCTTCTCTTTTAGAAACAGGGGATTTTCACAGGCTGAGCCCAGGAGGGAGAAGTGAAGGAAGATCACGGGGATTCCTCGGTCGGATCGAGCTCGAGATTATTCACAGCCGCTGTCAGATCTGTCAGCTGAACCGCCAGATCTTTAAGCAGCTCTTTGGTCTGCTGGAGCGAGAGGTCCATGCCCGTGGTTTCGGTGCCCACATATATAGGGCTCAGAATAGCCCCCAATTCTCCAACTATCTTGTTCATGAAGTTTTTTTGCAGGAAGACATTTTTCTCGTAATTTGAAAGCCGCTTCTTCTGATCTTGGAGATCCTCGAATTGCCGCTTGTAAGACTCTGCTGCGTCATCTACGTCTGCCGAAGCATTTTCCTTCTGGATCTTAAGATTTTGTTTTTCATCCAGAATGCTCTTGTACTGTTGACTCAAGCTCTTGTTCTCCCGACGGGCATTTTCCAGCTCCAGCTCCAGCTCTTTGAGAGAGGCCTGGAGATTTTGAATTTCAGAAGCACTTCTTTCCGAATTTGAGGAGGCTTTCTTACCTTGTTCAGTTTTCTCCTCCAGGTCCTTTATAGCTTTCGACAACTCCTCCCACAGATCTTCCATAATCCCATTAGCCTTTTGCAGCTCCTGCTCTTTCTGCAGCAAAAGATCTCCCGAATCTTTCTTAGATTGCTCCAGAGCACTGATTTCTAAGTTCTGAGCTTGAATCAATTTTTGCAACGTTGTCACAGTTTTTTCAATAGAACTTATCTCGGTGCGCAAAGCACGGTTGTTTTCCGCCAAAGTACTGTTACGATTCACTTCCGATTCAAGCATCGCGTTAGTTTCCCTCTGTTTTTGCTGCAAAGCATAAAGCAAAGCATTAAGCTTGCCCATGGACTGGCGCGCTGTTCTTAGCGCCTGGTTTTGCACATTCTGCAAAGAAATCTGGGCATCGATCTGCATTTGGCCCAGGTCCCCGGCTTTCTGGCTTCCTGATTGGAGGGCCACCACCTTCTCTTTTTGAAGCTGATCAATCTGCGCATTCATTTTTTCCATCAGGACCTCTTTTTCCCTGAGAGTCTCTGTGAGCTGCGCCATTTGATTCAGATACCCATTGATTTTCTTGCTGGTTTCTCCAGAAAAAATAGCATGGCGCTGTTGCTTTAGGGCTAAATCTTTCCGCACGGCCTCCAGGAGTTCTGAGAACCTCTTGGAAGCTTGAGCTGCAACGGCCCTGTCCCGGGCATAGCGCTGCCTCCATTGTAAATATTTCTTACTGATTCTGAATTTATGGTTTTTCTTTTTAAAAGGGTTTCTTTTGACTCCTGACGAGAAACTCTTAGAGAAGGCTTGAGACAGCAAAGGTGAAGGGCCCCGGGCCATTTTTTCGGGAACTTGGGCCCGCCCTCGAGCCGTTGGCAGATAGGTCTTATCGGTAGAGGTCTCTTCTTTAGAAGGTCTTCCCACAGCTTCAGAAGGAAGGGTCTTATAAAAGGCCGGGGACAAAAGAGGCGAGGGCCCCAGGGCCGCCTTCTCTGGAGCTTGAGCCCGGGCCTGTGGTACGAATTCTATATCCTCCGACACCTGGGGAGAGGCGGAGGCGCCAGCCAGAACCTCGGTGGCAGCCTGCTGTTTAAAACCTGCGCCTCTCTCATCCAGCGCCTGAGGGGCGGGTGCAGGCGCGGCCAGCCCTTCATTTCTCTCTGTCTGGGCTTTTTGAAGGGCATTTGCCTTTTCGCTGGCCGCCTTCCTGGTGGACGACAAAAGGTCGTTCCAGTTTAGAATGCGCGTCTTAGAGCGTATCTTAAGCTCGCCTACGATCTGTTTTACCGCCGTGACCAGCCGCTTTCGGGTGTTCAGGTGTTTGCCTTCCCCCAAATAGCGGTAAACATAAGTTAAGTTATAGCAGATATGAAGCAGATTGGGGGCGCTTACCTGGTTAAGTTCTTTCCTGGCCGCAAGGCTGCTGATCAGGATGGCCACAGAGTTGGCCAAAGAAGCAGATGTAGGCTTGATGTAAGAAGGAACTGGCGAAGTCTTGATATCAAACCCCATGACTGCGTTCTGAAAGCTGGCTACCTCAGAGGGATCAAACCGCAGAGCCAGCGGGGCTTTTCTTGGAAAAGCAGAGCCCGCAAAGCACCCCATGCTCCCCAGAAGTAGAACAAGAATGATTTTCCCGATAACCCTGTTTCGTCCCATCCACAAGCCTCTTTTTTTTATAAATGCATTTATCCTAAGTATCTTTCCTTTTCCTTGAAATTGCAATATTTTTAAGGCCAAAGTGAAAGGTGGCTTCTATGGATGTTTTCTCTTGCTCTTGGTCTCAACTTTTTATTTTTATTCCAACGGTTTCAATGTGATATCCAGATCATTTAAGCGGGCGTCTGCGCCCAGGACCCCTGCAAGTTCTCGGATTTTCGGCTCGCTCAGTAAGCTGGTTGGATAAAAAAGTCGATTATTAACAAAAAATTCTTTATCAAAGCGACCTGCCCTTGGTCCACCACCCATTCCTATTCCACGTTGGTTCACGGGCATATTACGGCCAATCCCATCAAAAATCACCTGAATTTTCGCCAGGATGTCCTGACGAATTTGCTGAAAATCGATGGGAGCTGGTGGGGGGTTATCGATCAGGTTTTGGAGATAAGGAATAATGTCGGTATCCTGCCAGCGAGCAGCAGCCCCTATGCCCGCGAACATACGGAGGGGTAGACCCAAGTTGGCTTGCTCTGGGTTTAGAACAAGGTACCTCCCCCATGATAATAAGAATATTTTGTGATCAGGTGCAGCTTCCACTAGCCTGCGTTGATCAGCGGTTAAGAATTGGTCTCGTAGGGTTATGGGCTTAAGTTGGCGTATAAGTTCTGCACGAATATTGTCATATAAAGCCTGATAATCGGGAGCTGTAGGGGCATCCACAAGATAGTATTGGCAGAGAGCACCATAGGCATACATCATATTTTCACTGCTTTCCTGACGCGAGAAAGGAGGCGGGCCTACATTACTAATCTCAACCACCGATATATGAGCTGCATCCCCGAAGAAACGATGTAATAACTGCCTGCCTTGATCTACCGTCTCTTGCCTTTTTGTCGGGCTCCATAGGCGCATGGCATAGCCTGGCTCTATGCGTACAGAAAGTGTTAAGTAACGGCCCCGCACCATCACATTAGCTACCTTTAAGGAGAGCGTCCTATTGTTGATAAAAGTAATGAGGGTCCTTAAATTATTTATGGAATCTCGGGTGAGATTTCCATGCACATTATAATTGCCCGGCCTAGTTTCCTGCCCTGGTCGAGCCTCCGGCCCTATTAAGGTGAGATGGAGCCCAATATTAACGCCATGTATGGGGGGGCGGGCGTAAACATAAGGGAGGGGGTTATTAGCTGTGACCAACGCCACTTCAGTCGCAGGTAAATTTGCGTGGAGTATGCGATCGAAAGGCGCGAGAATGATTCTTTTAATCATTCTGGAGGATTGAGGCGAAACAAAGACATACCGGGTATTATATACCTGAACTGCCCCCAGGCTCTGATGTGAGAAGCCCACCATAAAAACTGCAACGATCAGCCATAAGATCTTCATATTTACCACTCCGAACTCATTAAAATTATCATCTCATATTCCTGCCCAGAACTACAATTAATATCTGAATATCCAAAAAGACAAAATTTATTAAATTTACTGCATCTCTCATAAAGCGTGGGTTTACAAAATATTGTACCACCCCTAAAATAATGATACTTATATATCTAGAGTAAACTATGCTTTTAAATTTTTGTACTTTTTTTTCGACGTGTGTTTATTACAAGCATTTTTGAACGGAGCTTATGATGGTGGGTATTTTTTTTCGCTCGATTCTTTTATTTGGATTGATGGCAAGTAGCACAATGGCGACCTATGGGGGCGATAAAGAAGGGTATGTATTAAAAGGCTTCCGTCTAACGCCGATGACAAGGTCTGAGGATGTGGAAATCCCATCTAGCTTTTCATTTACGCTTATCAGCAAAAATAAAAAGCTGCCTGCTCTCAAATTAGCCTATGAAGACCTTGCATGGGGGCAAACGAAGTCCTTCCCTCACGAAGTGACTGTGCGTTTTAGGGGAGACGGGCCTAATAAGACCATCGATCTTTTTTATGCTAGTAAGAGATATAAGCACATGAATGGAATTTTTTCCCTTAATGGCTCTTCTGAGGTGCATCTTTTGAAAAGCATCTTGGTGAAAGCGGAGGCTCATAACTTAAAAGATAAAAAAGGTGTCATTGAATGCAGCATATGCCCCGAAGGAAAGACCAGTTTCTCGGTGGTACCCTCGGCGGAGTAGACCCAAGTAAGGGGTCGAAATTAATGTGAGCTAGGCTGTGCGGCCTCATCTCGGGCTTATAAAGAACGTTCCTTCGCCCCCCTTCCCGGCCCACTTATGCAAACTACAAATCCAGTGTGGACGTCCTTTGAAAACTGTGTTACAAACCTGGTATCTCTTGGTATCAAGGGAGTATCCGGTGACGCGGGGTGGAGCAGCCCGGTAGCTCGTCAGGCTCATAACCTGAAGGTCGTCAGTTCAAATCTGGCCCCCGCAACCAATTAAAACTTAGATTTTCAAGCATTTTCTCCGAACTAAAAAAATCTCCTGGCCGCGCTGTTGCCGCACAATGGAGTGGGAATAATAAATCGCAGGATTGAAATATTATAACTTCCCCCTCTGCGGCCCACATCAACCCAGCCTCCCTCCTAGCCTCTTTAGCAAAGCCAACACAGGCGATGATGAAGATCAAGGAAAGCTAAGTGTCTAACCATCCTTCTTTTCGAGCCTTAAAGTATTTCATACTTACTAAGAAATCAACTCTTATTTCTAAAAAAGTCACATTTTTCCCTTCTTAAATACGGAAAAGTCTCCTACAATGGGAAAAAGGATCTTGATAATGCTTAAGATGTCACTTGTAGATTTACCAGAAGTCTTTGTCTCAAACACCTCCCTGAGAAAAGCCGTCTTCCGCTACATGAGAGATGGGAGAATAAGAAAACTTGCTTCTCGCCTTTATACAAAAAATCTCGTAGATCCCCCAGAAGTTATTATTAAAAGGAATCTGTGGATCATTGTAAGCGCTTATTTTCCGGGAGGGCTCATTGCTGATCGCACGGCTATTGAAAACACACCCACTGCTGATGGATCCATCTTTTTGATTTCTCCTCAAAAAAGCAAAGTTAAGGTGGCTGGCATAACTTTGTCCCCACGCAGAGGTCATGGACCGCTGCCAACGGATAGACCTTTCATAGGAAGTCTATTTCTTTCTTCGCGGTCCCGAGCCTTTTTGGAAAATGTAAAATCATCCCGTGTGCGTGGCCAGAGCACCGCTCGAACACTTTCCAAACAACAGCTCGAAGAAAAATTAGAAGAAATTCTTAGAAGAGAAGGAAATGACGGTTTAAACAAAATAAGGGATGAAGCAATTCACATCTCAAGACTTTTGGGACTAGACAAAGAGTACAAAACCCTTGATAAACTTATAGGCAGTCTCTTGGGTACAAAATCTGAAAAACTATCAAGTGTAGCTGGCATTGCTCGACAGTCTGGATTTGCTTATGATCCTAAGCGTCTTGAGCTCTTTTCAGAATTGCATGCAGCTCTTTCTGTCATCTCCCCAATTTCCAGAATCTCTCCGCCTATTTCGCCCACAGGACTCATTAACTTAAGTTTTTTTGAGGCCTATTTCTCAAATTTTATTGAAGGTACAAAATTCGAAGTCAACGAGGCTGCCGATATCATTTTTAAAGGAAAAATTCCAAAAGTGCGCCCAGAAGATGCTCATGACATTTTAGGCACCTTTAAGCTTGTTTCAGATGGAGAAGAGATGAAACGGCTTCCTTATAGCTTTGAGACCCTCTTAGAGCTTCTCAAGGAACGCCATGCCGCCATCATGGGAGGGAGATCTGATAAACTTCCAGGAGAATTTAAGAAGTCATCTAACTATGCAGGCAGTACCATATTTGTCGCTCCTGACCTTATAGTTGGAACTTTAAAACATGGGTTTGAAATCTATCAATCCCTAAATTGCCCTCTTCATAGGGCTATTTTTATGATGTTTCTTGTGACCGAAGTTCATCCATTCACTGATGGGAATGGGAGACTGGGGCGCATCATGATGAATGCAGAGTTAGTCAGTCAATCCGAACAACGTATTATCATCCCTACAGTTTATCGAAATAACTACCTGAGCGCTTTGAGAGCTTTATCTTTAAACCACATGCCAGAACCTCTGATTCGAGTTTTGGATTTCGCTCAAAAATATACTTTGCAGATTCACTTCAGTGATTTCAAAGAAGCGCGTCTTCAGTTCGAGAAAACCCACGCTTTTATGGATCCGAATGAGGCGGATGAGAAGGGGGTACGACTCATCCTTCCTGGAAGCTCTCTCTAAAATCCTCTTCAAACGGCCCTTTAGCCTCTCATGTTATGATGTGGCATTACCAAAAGTAGAGGGGATTTCTAATTCGTTTAACATGAATCAAAAATCTTCTTAAGAAATTAATTCAGAAATTAGAGTCTCCTTTTGGATTGAATTGCCCCTCAGCCCCTTCGAGTGCCTTTAAAGATCCCAGGGTGTGCCACCTTTTAAAGCCGTGACCTCTTCCTGGGATCAAGGACGTGCCCCTGGGGCGCTGGAGGTCTTTCCTCTTTCTGTCTAATTTCCTCTTGCCTTTTTCATCAAAACTGGTAGGGTGCAAGGCATCTTTTTGGGGTGTCGCCAAGTGGTAAGGCAGCGGTTTTTGGTACCGCCATTCGAGGGTTCGAATCCTTCCACCCCAGCCACTGTGCACGTACGGGCAAATGCATCCCTGCCCCTGTACCCAGAGCCCTCTCTGCTGCCAACCTGTTATCACTTGACAAGGTGGTTGGCGTTGGCGAATGTAGAGGTAAAGAACGAGCCTCCCACGCAACCCTGAAGGTTTAGAATGTCCCTTACTTCCCCGTTGAGAGAAAGATTAAGCCAAGACACCAAAGATGCCATGAGGAAGGGTGATAAAAAAACACTCTCCACCCTCCGGCTTATCAGTGCCGCCGTTAAACAAAAAGACATCGATGGCAGACCTAAAGGTCTGTCTGAGGGTCTCAGCGATGGTCAGATTGTGGATTTGCTTCACACCATGATCAAACAGCGCCGAGAAAGCGCCGATTTGTATGAGAAAGGCGCTCGGCCCGATCTGGCTGAAAAAGAAAAAGAGGAAATACAAATTATCTTGTCCTACCTGCCCGAGCAGATGGATGACGAGGCCATAAAGAAAGCTGTGCGCCAAACCATGGACGAACACACCCTTTTTTCAGCCAAAGATGTGGGGACTATCATGGGACACCTAAAAAATAAATACGCAGGCCGCATGGATTTTGCCAAGGCCTCGGGCGTTATCAAGGCGAATCTCCTTTAAGGAGGGCCCGAAGAGGGCATTTTTCATGGGAAGCGACAGAGGTTTTACGGCCCTTATAGAAGAGATTCGATCAAAAATCTCTCTTTCTTCCTACGTAGGGCAGCACATCTCCCTTAAAAAAAGAGGGCATGAGCATTGGGGGCTATGCCCCTTCCACCAGGAAAAAACCCCGTCCTTCACTGTCAATGACATCAAGGCTTTTTACCATTGTTTTGGGTGTGGGGCTCATGGCAGCATCTTCGACTTTATCCAGCACGTCCAACGGCGCAGTTTTCTGGAAGCGGTCCAGGATGCCGCTTCTCTGGCAGGCGTTACGCTTCCCGCTTCTGTGTTACAAGAACGTAGCTCCCATAGACAGGAACGAAAGTCCGAGGAAGAGGTCCTCTTTTCTGTTCTTTCCAGCGCGCAAGCCTTCTACCAAGACACTCTTCATTCCTACAGGGGAGCCGGGGCCCGGGATTACCTCATTTCGCAAAGGGGCTTTTCTCCGAAAACTCTCCAAGACTTTGGACTGGGCTTTTCTGCCCCGCGGGGATCAGGGATTTCCCTCTACCAGCATTTAAAAAATAAAGGCTTTTCGGATGTTCACATCCAGCTGGCAGGGCTGGTTACCCTTCCAGAAAAAGGGGGCGAGCCCCTGGACAAATTCAGCAACCGCGTTATGTTTCCCATCTTCGACACCCGCCAACGGTTGATAGCTTTTGGGGGAAGGTCTCTTGGCACTTACCTTCCGAAATACATCAACAGCCCGGAAACTCCGATTTTTAAGAAAAGCCAGGTCTTGTACAACCTCAACCAATACCCCAAGACCCCTGGGGCCTCCTTGTCTCTGCTGGTGGTGGAAGGCTACACAGATGTCCTAAGCTTGGTACAGGCAGGAGTTAAGGCCGTAGTAGCGCCCATGGGCACCGCCCTTACGTCTGAGCAAATCCAGCTTTTATGGAGGTATGAGAACGAGCCTGTCCTCTGTTTCGACGGGGATGCTGCGGGCCTTCTGGCAGCCCAGCGAGCAGCCGAGCGAGCGCTCCCTATTTTGCAGCCCGGAAAGAGTCTCTCATTTCTTATGCTGCCGGTCTCCGAGGATCCCGACTCTTTCGTGCGGGCACGCGGAAGTGATGCCTTCAAAGAGCTTCAGGCACAAGCCATACCTCTAGGGGATTTTCTATGGAATTATGCGCAGAACAAGTATCCAAGGCGCCTGCCTGAGGAAAAAGCCGCTTTAGAAAAAACCCTTGAAGCTTTCACCTCTCAGCTCCAAGATACCTCTATTCGCTCTCATTACCGACATTTCTTCCGAGAAAAGCTTTTCCAAGCCAACCGGTTCGTGCCGCCACGACCTCAGTCTTCCAAAACTCCAAAGAAGAAAGCAACAGTTTCCTTTTCCGGCGAGTTCTTTGAGGCTTCTGAACTCTCTTTTCTGTCTTTGGGTGACCTGTACGAAAAAATTCTAGTTGGTGCTTTCGCGCATCACCCGGTCCTCCTTCTGCCTATGATTGAAGAGCTAGGCCGGCTTTCCTTTAAGAGTCCTTTTCACACGCAGCTTCAAGAGAAGGTTGTAAGTTATTTTTTCCACGGGGGGGCTATTGAAAAAGATGATTTTACTTCTTATCTTAAGGAGTGTGGCTTTGAGAAGTTTTTACAAGAGGTGGCAGAGGTCCTAAAGACCCATGCCCCTTATTTTCATACTTCTCCGTCTCCCGAGATTTGTGCTTTATGGGAAAAATTAAAAGAACGTTTTGTCCAGTGGCAGTCCCTTACCAAGGAACTTGAAAATGCCAAGCACCAATTAGAAGCGGAATGGACCTTGGAAAATTGGAACAGGTACCGCTGTCTCAAGGAAATTCTTCTGGCACCAGAAGATTTGTGAATAATTTATAAAAGGGAAAAAATGACTTTGCTGAAAGATGATACGCTCTTGGTAGCTTCGATGGATGACCGCTTGGAGGACCAAGACGAGGATGTCATTCTTGCGCGCGAGAAAATGGCGGCCGAGCTTAAAAAGCTGATTGAGGATGCCAAGGAAAGGGGTTTTGTTACCCATTCCGAGATCCAACGTTTAGTCCCCAAAGGAAAAAACTCCGAGGAATTTCTGGATGGCGTTTTGGAAACCTTTGCTGACATTGGTGTTGATGTAACCGAGGACGAGCAAGAAACCCGATCGGCTGCCACTGAAGAGGATTTGGAAACTACCCCTGATCTCTCCGTGGGAGAAGTTGGAGGGCGCACAGACGACCCCGTACGCATGTACCTGAGGGAAATGGGCAGCGTTGAGCTTCTCTCCCGCGAGGGCGAAATCGAAATCGCGAAAAGGATAGAAACAGGGCAAGAGATCCTTACGACGGCTCTATACTCCACCCCCTACGTGATCAAAAAGATTCTCTCGTGGGCAGACGCCTTAGAGGCGGGGTCTGTCTTTTTGCGAGAAATTGTCTCGCTGGAGGCCCCGTACGAAGAAGAACCCATTTTGCTTGAGGAAAATGACAAGGGCGCTCCTTCCGACGGGGAGGTAAAGCAAAAAGCCCCCATCTCTAAAAAAGAGAAAAGGTCTGCACTCAAACAAGCAGCTCGGGCCTCGGGAAGCGAAGAAGTCGTGGAAGAAGAAGAGGCCAACGACGAAGACAGCAGCATCTCCCTTGCCCTTATCGAGCAAGCGCTTATGCCTAAGATCTCCAAGATATTCTCCAGGATGCGACTCCTACACAATCAACTTTCTTCCAAGAAAAGTAAGAAAAGTTCTGAAAGCTCAGATGAGTTGGTGACCCTGGCTCGGGAGTTAAGGTTGAACCCCCATCGCATTGAAGATCTGACCCACGAGCTGAACAACTACAACAAAGAACTGAGCGCTCTCGAGATTTCGTTGCTGAAACATGCAGAATCCATGGGGGTAAGCCGAGACGCTTTCCTAACCCATTTCTCGGGCACTTTCCAGGATAAAGGGTGGCTATCTTCCGTAAAACTTATATCTCCCCCCTGGCAAGCCTTCGCCAACCATCCTCAGACCGCCTCCTTAGTAGAAGAAATAACAGCCATTCCAGAACATCTCGACCTAGACCTGCGCACTTTCAAAGACTTGGTCAACACCGTGCAAAAGGGCGCTCGCATGACCACCCGCGCCAAAACCGAAATGATAGAGGCTAACCTTCGCCTGGTCATCTCCATTGCAAAGAAATATACCAACCGAGGTCTACAATTCCTTGATCTGATTCAAGAGGGCAATATTGGTCTTATGAAGGCTGTGGATAAATTCGAATACAGGCGTGGCTATAAATTCTCCACCTATGCCACATGGTGGATACGCCAAGCTATCACGCGCTCCATCGCGGATCAGGCGCGTACCATCCGCATCCCTGTCCACATGATCGAAACCATCAATAAGTTGGTGCGTGTGTCCCGGCAGATTTTGCATGAAACGGGACAAGAACCCACCCCTGAAGAACTGGCCGAAAAGCTGGAAATGCCTCTGGAAAAGGTCCGCAAAGTTCTCAAGATAGCCAAGGAACCCATCAGCTTGGAGACACCCATAGGCGATGAGGAAGATAGTCAACTTAGGGACTTTATAGAGGACAAAAATTCCGTCATCCCTGTGGATGCTTCTATCCAGGGCAACCTTCGGGAAGCCACCACGCGGGTTTTATCTTCTCTAACCCCCAGGGAAGAGCGTGTTCTGCGCATGAGGTTCGGCATTGGTATGCATACAGATCACACCTTAGAGGAAGTCGGTCAGCAGTTTTCTGTCACCCGTGAACGGATAAGGCAGATAGAAGCCAAAGCCTTGAAAAAGCTTAAGCACCCCAGCCGCTCCCGCAAACTGAAAAGCTTTCTTGACGGTTATAAAAGCTAGAGGGCTTTTCCCGGCGGATTTCCCTCAAGAGAAAGACACCCCCGGCCACAGCGCAGAAATGCCCTTAAGAGGCCTGAAAGCTTTGCCCCCTGACAGCAGGGCCCGCCACCCGGCGCCTTCTCAGGTTACCTGGAAACGGGTCGTCCAAGATTCTGGGGCCAACCTTTTCAGGGATTCTTCCTTGCCCCAAATCTCCATCATTTCGAATAAGCTGGGGGAGATAGTCTTACCCGTGAAAGCCACCCTCAAGATTTGAGCAAGCTCTCCCAACTTTACGCCCTTGGATTGCGCGTGAAGTCGTATCAAGTTCTCCAGAGCCGACTGCTCCCATTCTTCTAAAGAGGCCAAAGCCGGCATTAGCCCTTTTACAAGGTCAGCCGCTTCGGGGGTCATTATTTTTCTTGCGGCCTCCCCCAAGAGGGGAAGGCCCTCTCCCCTGTAAACCTGAGCATTTTCTGCCAGTTCTCTTAGATTAGTGGCCCTTATTTTAAGGCCATCCAGACCTCTTAAAATTCGGGCTTGGCTGTGGGGGTCAACAGCTTGCCCAGGAGGGAAAAAAGCGCCCAACTCTTGTAATAGGCTCTCGTTATCCTGGTGCCTTAAATAGTGGGCGTTGAGATTGTCCAGCTTCTTGAAATCGAATCTTGAGGCAGACCTTCCCACATGGTCAAGGGAGAACCATTCAATGGCCTTTTCATCGGAGATAATCTCTTCATCTCCATGCCCCCAGCCCAGCCTCAAAAGATAATTACGGAGGGCGGACGGCAGATAACCCATTTCCCTGTAAGATCCTACACTTGTTGCACCATGCCTTTTCGAAAGCTTGGCGCCATCTGGTCCATGGATGAGAGGTATATGAGCAAAGAGCGGGGGCTCCCACCCCGCTGCCTTGTAAATTTGAAGCTGACGGAACGTATTGGTGAGGTGATCATCCCCCCGGATGACATGGGTGATGCCCATGTCATGGTCATCTACCACCACGGACAGTAAGTAAGTGGGGGTGCCGTCTGACCTTAGCAAAATCATGTCATCGATTTGGTCGTTACGCACCTGGACCTGGCCTTGCACCAGATCTTCTAGGGATAAAAACCCTTCATCCGCTGTGAGAAGACGGAGTGCCCCTTCTTTATGGCCTTCTTTCCTGCAACGGCCATCATAGCCTGGCTTTTTTCCACAGGCCTTGGACTCCTCACGCATTTTCTGCAAATGCTGGGGAGAGCATGTACAGTAATAAGCCTCACCCGCGTCATAAAGGGCGCGAGCCACCTCTTGATGGCGATCTTTTCTTTGAGACTGGTAGACCACGTTTCCGTTCCATGAAAGGCCT
Source organism: uncultured Holosporaceae bacterium (assembly GCA_964464225.1). Lineage (GTDB taxonomy): Bacteria > Pseudomonadota > Alphaproteobacteria > UBA7879 > UBA5542 > CAYXFG01. Next base: position 15,000 of record CAYXFG010000001.1, on the reverse strand, counting down.
AGCCATTTGAGCCCTGATAAAATAGCGTCCACCGCTTCGGGGGTGGAGCGTTCTTGATCAGTGTCCTCGATGCGCAGCAGGAAATCGCCGTTGTGGTGCTTGGCAAATAGATAATTATAAAGCGCTGTGCGTGCGCCCCCTATATGCAAAGAACCTGTAGGGGAAGGCGCAAAGCGCACCACAGGTCTGGGCGTCTGTATTTTTGTATTGCTCAACTCTTTGTTTTCCTATACTTATCGAAGCCTGGCCTCGACGGCTCTCAAAGGCTTCATTATGATCAGGATACTATAATGCTCCCCCCCCTAAACGCAATAAAATTATTGGAATTTTGCTTGACGGTCTGCAGCGCCACCGTCAGCCCCGGGCCCAACTTCCTGATGGTGGTCAAATGCAGCGCTCACCATAACCGAGCCTCTGGGATCCTCATGGCCCTGGGCATGGGGACGGGCATGATCTTTCATTGCGCCCTGGCCCTATGGGGCCTGGACATCATAGGCACACGCCTTCCTTTCCTCGTGAAGACTGTACAGTTTGCAGGTGTTGCTTTCCTTGTTTACATGGGGTTAACCAGCTTGTTCTCCAAAGCCTCGGGTGCCCCCCCAGCCCCTTCATCTTCAAAGGGCACGTCCTCTCTTCTTCATAGTTTTCAAAGAGGCCTTTGGACGCACCTCACGAACCCCTTCCCTTTCCTTTTTATAAGCAGTACGTTGGCCTCCTTCCGGTCCACCCCCTGGATGAATGGCCTCTATGCCTCTTTGGCGGTTCTGCTGGAGTTTGGATGGTATGCCCTGGTGGCCCTTTTCTTCACACGACAACGAAGCCAAAACCTGCTCCTCAAGTACCGCAGAAGGATCGACATCCTGTGTGGTATTTTGCTCATAGGGGTGGCTGTAAAGCTTGCCCTGGCTGACACCGCTATCTAGACACCCAAAGAGTGGGTGTGAAAAGAGAATTCTCCTTGTGGTAACATTGTGAAACAAATGTTGATTTTGCCTTGTTTTGCCTGCCGTGTATCCTGAGAATGTAAAAAAGTACAAGGAAATGAGCATGCAAAAGACCCTGCGAAAGAAAATCAGCTTCACCGGTGTGGGGCTTCATTCTGGCAAGCCATCCACCTGTACTTTAATCCCGGCTGGCACCCACCACGGCATCTGGTTCAAGCGCACAGATGTTTCTTCTGGAAACCCCAAAATTGCCGCTCTGCACAGCTGTGTGAAGGAAACCACCCTTTGCACATCTATCCAAAATAAAATCGGCGTAAAAGTCCGCACCATTGAGCACCTCATGGCTGCTTTAGCCGCCTTGGGAATAGATAACCTGGATATAGAAATCGATGGTGAGGAAATGCCCATCCTGGATGGCAGCTCCTTGCCTTTTTACGAAGCCATCAAAAACGAGATCGTCGAGCTGGGCGTACCCCAAAGCTACTTCAGAATTCTAAAGCCCATAAAAGTAGAACATAAGGGGAACTGGGCCAGCCTCAAACCAGCCCTCCAGTTTTCCATTAAATACACCTTTCGGAACAGGAGCAATCCTGCTTTAACAGAAAGCATCGATTTGGCTCAGCTATCGGTCTCTTTTGGACGCGAACTGGCCGGCGCTCGCACCTTCGGGTTCGTGGAAGATATTGAAGCTTTAAGGGGAGCAGGGTTGGCTCAAGGGGGGTCTTTGGACAACGCCCTTATATTTGAAGGCGAAAAAGTCCTCAATCCCCAGGGGCTCCGTTTTCCCAATGAATGCGCCCGGCACAAGGCTTTGGATGCGTTGGGAGATCTTTACCTGGCCGGGGCCCCTTTGCTGGGCAGGTTTGAAGGCTATGGCTCTGGCCACGAGCTTAATAACCGCCTGCTCCATGCCCTATTTGAAAAAGAATCCAACTGGGCTCTCATAACCGCCCCTCTGCCCCCCCGGTTGTCCTGCAACAAAGCCGCGGGCTAAAAACCCTCTCAAATGGCAAGCCAGATCTGTTGCTTTGGGGCTTCATCAGCCTTATACTGAGAGAAGCCCTCACCATGATACTGACGCCATGCACAACCCTTTTTTAACGCTTACCATTGATCTTTCGAAGATAGTTTACAATTTCCTGACAATTTCCCAGGAAACGGGGACGAAAACGGCCTCAGTGTTGAAGGCAGATGCGTACGGTGTGGGCATGGGGCCTGTGGCGCACGCCCTCAAAGACGCTGGATGCGAGGAATTCTTTGTGGCTACTCTTCCAGAAGCCATGGACCTGCGTGCCCTCCTGGGGCCAGGCCCTCTGATCTTTGTGTTTAATGGCTTTGATGTCAGTCAATGCTCCCTTCTCGTAGACCATAACCTGGTGCCCGTCATCACGACGCTGGAGCAACTTTGCCAAGCGCAAACGCATCTAGGGGTCAAAAGCCCCTTGCCTTGGGCTTTGCATTTCGACACCGGTATGCGGAGGCTTTCCCTGCCGCCCCAGGATATCATGAGTGTGCTGAAAAAAATCGACGGACATTGCGTTTCCTATACGCTGACCCACTTGGCTTGTGCGGACGAGCCCGCGCACCCCATGAATGAAAGGCAGCGCGCTCACTTCCAAGAAATCTGCTCTTTCTTCCCCAATTCTGTGCGCTCACTGGGGGCCTCCGAGGCGGTAAACCTGGGACCTGCCTTCTACTTTGACTTGCTAAGGGTAGGCGGTTCTCTTTACGGTGCCCTTCAAAAGGTACCGGGAAAAATTTCTGAAAGGCTTCAATTCGCGCTTAAAGCACAGACTTCTATCCTGCAGATCCAGCATCTCAGAAAAGGGGAGTCGGTGGGCTATAACGCCACTTACACAGCGCCCCAGGATCGCAAAATAGCCACGCTGGCCGCGGGCTATGCCGATGGTATCCCCCGCTCTCTCAGCAATAAGGGCTATGTGGTTATGGAAGGCCATAAAGCCCCCATTCTTGGGCGCATTTCCATGGATCTGATAGTGGTGGATGTCACGGATGTTCCCGCGCACCTGGCCCAGGTGGGCAAATGGGTTGACCTCATCCCTGATCACATGGCATTCTATGAACAATCTTTGATGGCTGGATCTGCACCCCGTGAAGCCCTGACGCGCTTAGGGCATCGATTTGAAAGAATATATGTAACATGATACTCAAAGTCTGCGGAACTATAGGACAAGCTGTTTTCACCTTTGTTTCAGCTTTGGGAGATCTGGCCCTTTTTTGCTTGAAAAGCCTTTTTTATTGCTTTTCGCCCCCCTATTATTACCGACAGTTTTTTATCGAGCTTTACAAGATCGGTTATCTTTCCCTCCCTGTGGTGGGGCTCACTGCCATTTTTACAGGCATGGTCTTGGCGCTCCAAAGCTATACAGGCTTTTCCCGTTTCAATGCAGAGGGTGCCATCGCCAACGTGGTGGTCTTATCTATTACCAGGGAACTTGGCCCCGTACTGGCAGGCTTAATGGTGGCAGGCCGGGTGGGAGCAGCCATGGCGGCAGAAATTGGGACCATGAAAGTGACGGAGCAAATTGACGCCCTCAGCACTCTTTCCACAAACCCCATGCGTTATTTGGTGGCGCCCCGCCTTTTAGCCAGCCTCATTGTCTTGCCGATTTTAGTGCTGTGCGCGGATGCCATTGGCGTGCTGGGGGGGTACATCGTATGCGTCTTCAAACTGGACTTCAATTCTGCTTTGTATATTGACCAAACTTACAAATATCTCAAAAGCGACGATGTCATATCGGGCCTTATCAAGGCTTCCAGCTTTGGCGCTGTGATTTCCCTGTTCGGGTGTTATCAAGGATTTAGATCGCGGGGGGGCGCGCAGGGTGTGGGCCGTGCCACCACCAATGCAGTGGTTTCGGCTTCTATCGCCATCCTTATCTTGGACTACCTGCTTACAGCCCTTTTGTTTGAAAAGTAAAAATGACCTCTCAGCCCAAAACTGCCTTTCGCTCTTCTTCCCCTGAGACCCCCAAAATTCAGGTGAAAGGCTTATGGAAAAGTTTTGGGAAAAATCATGTTTTGAAAGGCGTCGACCTTACTGTGATGCCGGGAGAATCCCTGGTGGTCTTGGGGGGATCTGGAAGTGGAAAGTCTGTCCTTCTTAAATGCATCCTGGGCATCCTTGAACCCGATAGGGGCAGCATCAAGATAGAGGGAACAGAAACTGTAGGAATGCCGCAAAGCAAAAGAGATCAAATCCTGCGCAAAGTGGGTATGCTGTTCCAAGGGGCTGCCCTTTTCGACAGCCTGCCGGTTTGGAAAAATGTTGGGTTTGACATGTTCTATAATGGAAGCCTGTCCACAGATCAGATCAAAAAAATAGTTCGCCAAAAGTTGGCTGAAGTAGACCTGAAGGACCCCAGCGTCCTGGATTTGCACCCGGCCGAATTATCAGGAGGCATGCAAAAGCGCGTGGGGCTTGCACGGGCCATTGTGGGTGAGCCTGAGATTTTATTCTTTGATGAACCCACCACGGGCCTTGACCCCATTATGTGTGGGGTCATCGACTCTCTCATTAAAAAATCTGTAAAGACGCTGCATGCTTCCGCCATCACCATCACCCACGATATCTCCACGGCTCGCTATATAGCCGACAAGATAGCCATGTTGAAAGAGGGCAAGATCATCTGGACAGGCGCGCCAGAGGATCTTGTGGACTGCAAGAACAAAACGGTTTATCAGTTCGTGACTGGCCATGATCATCCAGAGGAAACAGACCTCCCTAGAAAGAAGTCTGCAGAAAGAAAAAAGAAAGAAAAAAGATAGGTGTCTCGCCCTTCCGTCTCTTACACTTGTCAAGCCTGTGGGACGTCTCACCCAAAATGGATTGGGCAGTGCCC
>CAYXFG010000001.1:0-10183 GCA_964464225.1 uncultured Holosporaceae bacterium | reverse complement strand
CTGATTGTAAGTCTTGGAATACATTCCAAGAAGAGCTTGCCTCTCAGCCACCCAAAAGTCTTAAGCGGGACAAGAACACTCGACAGGTCGACTTTGTGGCGCTGAATGAAGGTGAGCTGAGTCTGCCTCCGCGCTACATCACAGGCATTCAGGAATTTGACCGCGTGTGTGGGGGCGGCCTTGTGCCCGGGTCGGTTTTGCTGGTGGGAGGCGACCCGGGTATTGGAAAGTCGACCCTGCTTTTGCAGGTGGCCTCCCGCATAAGTTTGCTTTACTCTTGCGCCTATATTTCGGGTGAGGAGGGTCTGGACCAGATCCGCTTAAGAGCGCTCCGGCTGGAGGTGGAGAACAGCCCTGTCAGCTTGGCCTCTGAGAGCGACCTGCGCCGCATCGTTTCCACCTTGGAGGCGCGAGAGGCTCCGTCTGTGGTCATTATTGACTCTATTCAGACCATGTACTGGGAAAATATTGAGTCGGCTCCGGGCACGGTTTCTCAGGTGCGGGCCTGCGCCCAAGAGCTTATACGGGTAGCCAAAAAGAGTAATTGTGTCGTCATTCTGGTGGGGCACGTGACCAAGGAAGGCGCCATTGCGGGCCCCCGGGTTTTAGAGCATATGGTGGACACGGTTCTGTACTTTGAGGGCGATCGCGGCCACCAATTCCGGATTCTTCGCTCGGTGAAGAACCGTTTTGGGGCCACCGATGAGATCGGGGTTTTCGAAATGACCCATACGGGATTGCACGAGGTTGTGAACCCCTCAGCGGCCTTTATCGCGGAAAGGCAGGGCCATGTGCATGGGTCCTCAGTCTTTGCAGGGATAGAAGGAACCCGCCCTTTATTGGTGGAAATTCAAAGCCTGGTAGCCCCCTCTTCCTTTGGGACACCGCGCCGCACCGTCATAGGATGGGATAGCGGGCGTCTCGCCATGATCATCGCTGTTTTAGAGGCCAGATGCGGGCTTTCATTCGCTGGCAAAGATGTCTACCTCAATGTAGCCGGCGGCTTGCGCATCACAGAACCTGCAGCAGATCTGGCGGCGGCCGCTTCTCTGTTGTCTTCCCTCAGCCTCTCTCCCTTGGCCGGGGATACGGTTTTCTTCGGAGAGATAGGCTTGTCCGGTGAGGTACGCCCTGTGGGACAAATGGCAGCACGCCTTAAGGAAGCGGAAAAACTGGGATTTAAGAAAGCTGTGATGCCTTTCAAGAAAAAGGATACTCTAACGCCGCCAGCCTCTAACTTTGAACTGCGAACCCTGGTCACGTTGCAAGATATCTTTCCCTTTGTGGGCCTGGATGATTACCGCGTGGGAAATGTTAAAAACACTGTAAAGGAGATCTAATACACATGGAAATACTTACCACCTACGGAGTAGACCTTTTATTAATCGGCATTGTCATCGGTTGTGGCATCCTGGGCTTTTTTTCTGGGTTCACAGAAAAGTTTTTCTCTCTTGCGAGCTGGGCTCTGGCGAGTCTACTGGCCAGCCACATTTATCCTTATCTCAAGCCTTGGGTAAGCGGATTCATCTCTAATCCCATAGGCGCCACGGCTACCACCTTGATTTCTGTCTTTCTTGTCCTTCTAGTGACCTTCAAGATCGCCACAGGCCACATCTCTCGGTTTGTGAAAAACAGTCCTCTGGGTGGTCTGGATCGTGGATTGGGGGTGATCCTGGGTCTGTGTACGGGGGGTGCTCTCTTGGCGGGCGTGGCTTTGGTCTATCGTTTTTTTTTTAACGTAGAACCTTTACCCTCTGCTCTGCAAGCTTCCAAGTTGTGGCGCGAAAGCTGGAATGCTAGCTATTATCTGGAAAGGGCTCTCCCTTTCAAAATATCAGAGCGTCCTAGGAGAGACTTATTTGATCAGACCTCTTTAGGGTTTAAAAATTTGATAACCCCTTCCCTACCTCCCAAGGAGGGGCCCCGGCCGAAAGCTTCGACCCCCTATAGCCATGCAGACCGCAAACTCTTAAGTAAAAAAGCCCTGTAAAATCAAGCTGGGCTTGGGAGGAAATAGCCAGTCCATGGCCTAAGGCAACGTGGAACCATAAAAATAGATCGTGTCAAGGAGAATTTTTTTCAACCAAACTCCTTGACCCTTCCTGGGGACTAGAGTTAGGTTCCGGGAAAGTTATAAATTAAAACAAATAAGGAGCACATCATGAAAGACTTCCACAAACTTTTAACGGGCCTGGGTATTTCCCTGCTGGCAGGACAAACCTCGATGGCGGAAAATCCCCTGTCGCAGGAATTTGACAAAGAGATTCTAACGCAAGTCAGATCTATCCACAAGCTCTCCCAGGCTGGACTTAACCTTTCTTGTAGCGGCAACCGAGGATGTCACGCCCCCGGCCCCGAAGGCCAGCCAGAAGATCTAGCTAATCTTATTTCCCTTCAAAAAGAAAATGGACTGAATAGCAGCTGCTCTAATAATAAAGGATGTCACGCTCCAGGGCCTGAGGTTACAGCCCCCGAAGACCTTGTGTCCGTGGTAGCTTATGTCAAAGAAACTGGACTGAATAAAGGCTGTTCCGGGAATTCCAGTTGCCACGCCACTGGATCGGAAGAAGAGCCCATGGATACATCAAATCAGACCCTTTAGGAGGACTATCATGAAAAAATATCTGACTTTTTCTCTGGTTGCCATGTCCGCTGCCCTTCATCTCGGCTCTTATGCTGCAGCCGATGCAGGAGATCTTTATAAAGAGATTTGCAGCCCCGTCAAAAAAATCATCATCCATGGGGATGATGGCAAGGTCAACATCGAAACAAGTCCGGGCTTGGGATCTACTTTCATTCGAACCACTAACCTCACCCCGGAGATCAAGAGCGCTATATCCATACACGAATCAGGAGATACCGTTACACTGACGGGTAAAAGACACGCCTGGTTTGGATTTAACAATGGCACAGGGTGTTCTGTACAGTATGACATTAAGACATTACCGGGTGTAGACTTGGAAGTAAAATTTGGCAGTGCAGAAGTTCAAGCGTCAAATTCCTCTTTGGGGCACACCCTCTTGAAGTCAGGATCTTTAAGCTTTTTCCATAAAGGTGGGCAACTTAAGGATTTGAGTGTGGAGTCAGGGATGGCTCAGGTTGAAGCCCAGGGGGTTTCTGGCAATGTCGATATCAGTGTAGGAAGTGGGAACTTCGACATTCAAATGGCTGACCCCTCTGGCGTAGAGAGGAGAACCTTCAAAGGTGAGGCGGGCACGGCCGAATTCAGCATCATGTTCCCCGCCACGGCTCGTGTGGCTGCGGATCTTAGCGGTCTTTCTCCCGCTGTAAAGCCCCAGATGAGCTTTGCAACCGTCGATAAATCCCAGGCCAACTTCCTTGTAAAAATTGGAATGGGTATGGGCAAAGTAATTTTTAAAAAAAATTCCTAAGCTCCAAGCTTTAGGATCATGTTAAAACTCTCTCACTACCTGGTCTCTCAAGAGATCGAGCATGCTGGACACCAACAAACCTTGGTGTTCAGCACGCGCTCTTCAGCCCTCTATTCTTTGGAATCCAGGGTTTGGTCTTTAGTAACACAGAAGAGGTTCCAGGACCTCCCCTCTGCTTTAGTGGATAAGCTTAAGGAAATGAAAATCCTGGTGCAGGAATCGGAAGATGAGCTGGGCCAAATCCTTAAGGAAAATAGAGACGCCATTGCCCAAGGCTCTGACCTTTATACAGTCATTCAGCCTTCAGCCAACTGCAACTTTGGATGCGGCTATTGCGGGCAAAAGCACCGCCCCGGCACTCTTTCGGAAAAAGACCGAGAAAATGTGGTAAAAAACCTTCGGCAACAGGCAAGTCTTAAGCCTTATTCATCCATGACGGTGTGCTGGTTCGGAGGCGAGCCCTTGTTGGGGTTGTCGGCGCTGGAAGGCCTAACCCCGCAGCTGAAATCCTTGGCCCAAGAAAAGGGTCTCAAATATTCTGCCAAAATCGTCACCAACGGGTTCCACCTGCGTCCCGATATTGCAGACAGATTGGTCCGTGAACACAACGTTACCTTCTTCGAAATCACCCTGGATGGCAGCCCCGACTATCATAACAATCGGCGCCACTCCAAGGATGGTGGCCCCACCTTTGATAAAATTTACGATAATTTGAAATATTTAATTAACACCCATCACAAGAACGTGACCATCTCTTTGCGTTCCAATGTGGACCACAGAAACAAAGACGGGGTATTGCCGCTTTTACGGCTTCTACAAGAAGACGGTTTGCACAACAAAGTGTCATTTTATATGGCACCCTTGCATTCATGGGGAAACGATGCCCACCTGCTGGCAGCAGAAAAGCACTCTTTTGCAGAGTGGGAGGTGGATTTTTTGGTGGCCATGAAAGAGATGGGATTTCCGGTTTCATTCCTGCCGACCCGCACCAAATCTGTGTGTATGGCTGTCCAGCCTGATTCTCTCCTCATTGATCCCATGGGGGGTGTTTTCGGCTGCACCGAACACAGCCTTGTGCCGTTTTACGAAGAGGCGGGGGTGAATAAACACAGGGTTAGCACCCTTGAAAATTTCACCCAGGAAACAAACAGAAACAAACGTCCTTTCCTAAATTTCTATAATCCCGAAGACTTGGCAGCTTATGACTGTTCGAGTTGTGAAATGTTGCCCACTTGCGGCGGCAGCTGTCCAAAGGAGTGGCAAGAAGGCAGAGTGCCCTGCCCCTCTACGAAGTTTAATATCAAGCAGAAGATGGTATTAGAGTACGCCTACCAGCAACGTCCCACGCCTCCAGCGGAACCCGTAGCCTCAAAAATGGCAGCGGGCGCTGCCCTCTAGGCCCCGTGGCTGGCACAGAAGCACCCCGTTTACATGGGGAAGCATTTTGAGGCCAGAGAACCTTGTAGAGTGGTGAAAAACCTATTATGATCTCTGTTACTTCCGGGCGTATAGCTCAGCGGTAGAGCGCTACGTTGACATCGTAGAGGTCACTGGTTCGATCCCAGTTACGCCCACCATCTTAAATACCTTTCTTTTTTCTAAAGCCGGTGTTGAGTTGGCACCGCGTCTATGGCACACTGTGTCTCAATTGGAAGGTTAGACCACATGATAAAAGATATCGCCAACTTTTTTGATGGCCTTATGAGAAAATATACGCCAGACCCTTTTGTCTTGGCCTTCTTCTTAACGATAACGACCCTGGGGCTTGGCCTGTGGGTCACGCCCTTTTCCTTTGAGGACATGATTAGTTTCTGGGGAGAAGGTTTCTGGAGCCTCACGCCTTTCACCATGCAAATTATCATGATTTTCGTGGGGGGTTTTTCTTTAAGCACCACACCGCCTGTTAAAAAATTCCTCCGCCATGTGGCCCAGAAAATGGCGACCCCTTCCCAGGCGGTCTATTTTGTCACCCTGATTTCTTGCCTGGGGTGCTGGTTAAACTGGGGCTTCGGACTGGTCATGGCCGGTTTACTATGTCGAGAAGTCGTGAAAGTGATGCCGCATGTAAACTTTAGGCTTTTGGTGGCCAGCGCCTATAGCGGCTTCTTGGTCTGGCATGGCGGTTTGTCAGGTTCTATTCCTCTGACCGTGGCGACGCCGGGCCATTTCAATGAGAAATCCATTGGGTACCTGATTCCCGTCTCTGACACAGTTTTCTCTTTTTATAACCTGGCCATTGTGGCAGGTCTTATGATTTTCCTGCCTCTTACTAACTGGTACCTCAGTCGCACGGAGGGGGCCTCGACCTCCCCCTTCGTTTTGCCGGAGGACCCCTCTGAACACCTTGAGAAACCCCAGTTGGAGCCTGCAGAGAGGCTGGAATACTCTCGCCTCTTGGTGCGTTCTGTGGGAGCCCTCGGGCTGACTTTCCTAGTCCTCCAAGTGTGGCGCGGACGTTGCTCTCTCGAGCTTAACAACGTCTGCTTTCTTCTTCTGTTTGCCTCGGCTTTTTTTCATAGGAACCTGAAGGCCTTCATAAAATCCATAGATGGCGCTGTGGGACGCTCGGGGGCCATTATCCTGCAATTCCCCTTCTATGCTGGCATTATGGGCATCCTCAAAGGCTCCGGCTTGGCCATAAGTCTTTCTGAGATTTTCGTAAAGATTTCCACGGCTGAAAATTATAGTCTCCTCACTTTTTATGTCTCTGCCCTTTTGAACCTCTTCATCCCGTCAGGAGGCGGGCAATGGGCTGTACAATCCCCTGTGGTGATTGCAACCGCCAAGGCCCTGGGAGCAGACCTGCCTCGAGCTTGCATGGCTGTTGCCTGGGGTGACGCGTGGACCAACATGATACAGCCCTTCTGGGCCCTTCCTCTTCTGGCTATAGCCGGTCTGAAGTTGAGGGACATTATGGGGTACTGTCTCATCTCTTTAATTGTCTCTGGCCTTATCATTTCAGCAGGCTTAATGTGGTTATGAAGGAAATCCAAAGCTCATGAGGCGTGGACGCAGAGTCAGAAAAGCCGTCTTTCCGGCGGCGGGGCTGGGGACCCGCTTTTTGCCCGCTACCAAGTCCATGCCCAAAGAGATGATCACCCTCATCGATAAACCCCTTATCCAGTACGCCATTGACGAAGCCCGAGAGGCTGGCATTGAAGAGTTTATCTTTGTGACGGGGCGGGGCAAAAGTGCTCTTGAAGATTACTTTGATTATTCTTACGAGTTGAATGACATCCTAAGGAAACGAGGTAGAACCGCAGATTTGGAGATCGTTAACAGAACTGTTTTCGAGCCTGGCAGTGTTATTTATACCCGACAGCAAGAACCCCTGGGCCTGGGCCACGCCATCTGGTGCGCGCGTAACCTCATCAAGGACGAGCCTTTTGCCATCATCCTGGCCGATGATGTGCTTTTGTCCTCACGTTCTAACTTAAAGGAAATGATCCAACTCCACGCCGAGACGGGCGCCAATGTGGTGGGGGTTCTACCCGTACCCGCATCCCAGGTTTCCAATTATGGCATAATAGACCCCGGGCCCGCCGTTGCCGGACAGCCTTTTCCCATAAGAGGTTTTATAGAAAAACCTGCGCCAGAAGATTCACCCTCCTCCCTGGCCATTATTGGGAGGTACATTCTGACGCCTGAAATCTTCCTCCCTTTATCAACCTTTTCCCAGGGTCATGGACATGAGATCCAACTTACGGACGCCATGAATGCCCTGGTATCGCACGAAAAGTTCCTGGGGCACCAAATCCATGGCAAGAGGTTTGACTGTGGCTCTAAGGTGGGTCTTCTGGAGGCTATTTTCTCTCTTGCCTTACGAGACCCCGAGCTGAAAACTGCACTTCGTGAGGCAATCCCTGGGCCCGAGGATTTATAGGAGTGTACACCCGATGAAAATTTGCATGATGGGAACCGGCTACGTCGGCTTGGTAACAGGGGCTTGCTTTGCAGAGCTGGGCCTGGAAGTGGTGGCCGTGGACACCAACCACCAGAAAATTGACCTCTTAAACCGTGGGGGCGTACCCATCTACGAACCGGGCCTCCAAGAACTCATAAAGAAAAATGTCGTGGCTGGCAGGCTTCGTTTTTCCACGGACATTGCACGTGCCCTTTCTCAAAGCTCGATTATTTTTATCGCTGTGGGGACTCCCCCCAAAGATGACGCAGGAGAACCTGACCTATCCTACGTGTGGTCCGCCGCCCAATCTATAGCCAAGCACGCAACAAAACCTATAACCTTGGTTACCAAGTCCACCGTGCCCGTGGATACCGCAAAGAAACTGGAGGCCTACATCCAGGGCCTAAGCCCCTCCCTGGAATTTGATGTGGTCTCCAATCCAGAATTTCTAAGAGAGGGGTCCGCCATAGAGGACTTCATGCGCCCGGATCGCATTATCATTGGCTGCCGTTCGCAAAGAGCGGAAGCCGTGATGCGGGCCCTCTACGCGCCCTTCTCGGAGGTGGAAACCCCCCTCCTGTTCATGAGCCCGGAATCTGCCGAGCTGACCAAGTATGCCGCCAACAGCTTCTTAGCCACAAAGATTACCTTCATCAATGAGGTCGCTAATTTGGCAGAAGAGTGTGGGGGTAATATTCAGGACATCGCCCTGGGTATCGGCCTTGACCACAGAATAGGAAAAAAATTCCTCCTCACAGGGCCAGGGTATGGGGGGTCCTGTTTTCCAAAGGACACGCGGGCGATGGCTGGCATGGCTCGAAGCAAAGGGACGCCTTTGACTGTTGTGGAAGCGGTGATCCAGGCCAATGAAGACCGAAAAAGACAAATGGCCCAGAAGATAGAGAAAGCCTGCGGCGGCGTGGTCAAGGGCAAGACCATAGCTGTGCTGGGTGTCACCTTCAAGGCGGAAACTGACGATATGCGCGACAGCCCCAGCCTGGTAATTTTGCCCGCCCTTCAAGCCAAGGGCGCCCACTTGAAAGTATACGACCCGGCCGGTGAAGAAAATGGAAAGCGTCTCCTGTCCCAGCTTCAATGGTGCCCCAGCGCCCAGGCCTGCCTTGAGGGAGCGGACGCCTTGGTCATCCTTACAGACTGGAACGAGTTCAAGGCCCTTGACTGGAAATGGGCCTCTGAAAAAATGCGCACCCTGGTGGTGGTGGACTTGAGGAACCTCTACGATGCTCCCCTGCTTACACATCATGGCTTTACTTACCACGCGCTGGGGAAGGCCCCCGCTTTACCCCCTGATCTTCCATGACCGGCGCTCTCCCTTTCCCCCATCGCTTTGATGATAGCCTGCTGCGAGCATGTGATATCCGGGGGATTTACGGGCAGACCCTAAAACCCCAAGACGCCTGGGCGATTGGTTATTTATTCGCCCTAGATCTTCTTAAAGACGATGGCTTAAAAGAGTTCCCGGCCGACATAGCCGTATGCCAAGATAACAGGCTCAGCAGCCCTGACCTGGCGCTCTCCCTCATAGATGGCATGAAAGCAGCAGGGGCGCATATAAAAAACTTAGGCGTTGGCCCCACTCCTCTGCTTTATTTTGCTGTCAGCACGCTTGCCCTAAAAGGAGGCGTTATGATCACCGGCTCGCACAACCCGCCCTCTTATAACGGCTTCAAGCTGGTAATTAAAAACCGTCCCTTACAGCCCCATGACATTCAGAGGCTGGCTCTGTTGTCTCAACAACCCCCAGATAACCTACAACCGGTTTTGAAAAAGGGCCACGAAGAATCGTATGATGCCCAGAGCTCCTACGTGGAAAGACTTCTTGAAGAGGCAGGGAAAGGCTGTCAACCACAAGGGCGTCCTCTCAAGGTGGTATGGGATGCCGGCAACGGGACGGCTGGCCTTATCCTTAAAAGAGTCCTCCAGCGCCTGCCCGGTGAGCATGTGCTGCTCTTCGGCGACTCCGACGGCAGCTACCCTCACCACCATCCCGACCCCTCCTTGGAGAAAAATGTATACCATCTTCGAGAAGCTGTTTTAAAGACAAAGGCGGATGTGGGGTTCGCCTTTGATGGGGACGCGGATAGGCTGGGCGTCCTGGATGATAAGGGGAACCTGCTGTCGGGCGATGAGCTGCTTATCTTGCTGGGAAAAGATCTTCTCAAGACCCATCCTCATAGGCTTTTCCTCACCGATGTCAAAGCTTCTCAGAAAGTATGGGATGTGCTGGAGCCGCTGGGGGCCCAGGTTGTGCTGGGGAGGACAGGTCACTCTTTTATAAAAAAAGCTATGAAAGACCGAGGAGCCCTCCTGGCTTGCGAGCTGAGCGGGCACATCTTCTTTAGTGACCGTTACTACGGGTTTGACGATGCTCTCTACGCCGGTCTACGTGTGCTCGGCATCGTGGCCCGTATGTCCAAACCTCTTTCCTCCTTCCGGGAATCTCTGCCTCTCTATCACACCACAGAGGAGATCCGCGTCCCTTGCCAGGAGGACAAGAAATTCCAAGTGGTGGAAAAAATAAGGCAGAACCTGGACCGCGCCGCCTTCACAAGGATTCACGAGGAGGATGGCCTGCGGGTGTGGACCCAGAAAGGGTGGTGGTTGGTCCGTGCTTCCAATACCGAGAATGCTCTCACGCTTCGGTGTGAGGCCAAAACCACAGAAGATCTAAAAGAGCTTATGGAACAACTTCAGAACTTGCTGGGAGACGCAGGCCTGCAAGTCACATTTTAAAACCCCCTCCTCCTGAAAGACCCCTCTTCTGTAGTTGCCAAGGGGAATGACTTTGGATATAAGGGGAGATATGCATGACATAAAGTTTATACGGTCTCAGCCTCAAAAATTCGATGAAGGATTAGAAAAAAGA